>NZ_OZ244153.1:300000-490000 GCF_965216265.1 Kordiimonas sp. | reverse complement strand
TAAACCGACACAGGTGGGTTGGTAGAGCATACCAAGGCGCTTGAGAGAACTATGCTGAAGGAACTCGGCAAATTGCCTCCGTAACTTCGGGAGAAGGAGGCCCACCATCGAGGCAACTCTTTGGTGGGGGCACATAAGAGGGGGTGGCGACTGTTTACTAAAAACACAGGGCTCTGCGAAGTCGCAAGACGACGTATAGGGTCTGACGCCTGCCCGGTGCCGGAAGGTTAAGAGGAGGTGTGCAAGCACCGAATTGAAGCCCCGGTAAACGGCGGCCGTAACTATAACGGTCCTAAGGTAGCGAAATTCCTTGTCGGGTAAGTTCCGACCTGCACGAATGGCGTAACGACTTCCCCACTGTCTCCAGCATAGACTCAGCGAAATTGAATTCTCCGTGAAGATGCGGAGTACCCGCGGTCAGACGGAAAGACCCCGTGCACCTTTACTACAGCTTCAGAGTGGTATTAGGGATAACATGTGTAGCATAGGTGGGAGGCTTTGAAGCCGGGACGCCAGTCCTGGTGGAGCCACCCTTGAAATACCACCCTTGTTGTTCCTGATATCTAACCACGTCCCGTGAAACCGGGACTGGGACCCTCTGTGGCGGGTAGTTTGACTGGGGCGGTCGCCTCCCAAATAGTAACGGAGGCGCGCGATGGTAGGCTCAGGTCGGTTGGAAATCGATCGTTGAGTGCAATGGCATAAGCCTGCCTGACTGTGAGACTGACAAGTCGAACAGAGACGAAAGTCGGTCATAGTGATCCGGTGGTTCTGTGTGGAAGGGCCATCGCTCAACGGATAAAAGGTACGCCGGGGATAACAGGCTGATACTGCCCAAGAGCTCATATCGACGGCAGTGTTTGGCACCTCGATGTCGGCTCATCTCATCCTGGGGCTGGAGCAGGTCCCAAGGGTTTGGCTGTTCGCCAATTAAAGAGGTACGTGAGCTGGGTTTAGAACGTCGTGAGACAGTTCGGTCCCTATCTGCCGTGGGCGCAAGAGACTTGAGAGGAGCTGCCCCTAGTACGAGAGGACCGGGGTGGACGGACCTCTGGTGGACCTGTTGTGGCGCCAGCCGCATTGCAGGGTAGCTATGTCCGGACGGGATAACCGCTGAAAGCATCTAAGCGGGAAGCCCCCCTCAAGATTAGGTCTCTCTGAGAGCCGTGGAAGACCACCACGTTGATAGGTCAGGTGTGGAAGTGTGGTAACACATGAAGCTAACTGATACTAATTGCTCGATAGGCTTGAGAGCCCTCCATAGACAGAGAGGAAAGTTTTTCTCTTATGTCTTGTTCCCGCTGCGAGGCGACGCTGATGCGATCGCCTCTCACATGGAACGCGCTCAGGGCTGTAGAAGGTATATTCTGCAGTCAATGAGTGAGGATCTTTAAGCAGCATGTAAAACACGCAATTACTCTTTTGTTGATCTGGTGGTTATAACAAGGTTGTCCCACCCGGTCCCATACCGAACCCGGAAGTGAAAAGCCTTTGTGCCGATGGTACTTCGTCTTAAGGCGCGGAAGAGTAGGTCGCCGCCAGATCTACAAAAGAGTAAAAAACATCATCACTCTTCAAACGTTAATCAACCGGCCATGTGCCGGTTTTTTAATTAGTATTCTGTGTGTGTCAGCCGTAGGCTGATATCCACTTCCGCCCAGAAGGGCGGGCGGCCGCAAGGGCCTTAAACACACTTGACGCGGGATGGAGCAGTCCGCCAAAAGGAACGCATCAGCGTGACCGTCTGCATCGCCGAAAGGCGCCAGACAAAACTGCTACCGGCCCAAGGGCCTTAAACACACTTGACGCGGGATGGAGCAGTCCGGTAGCTCGTCAGGCTCATAACCTGAAGGTCGTAGGTTCAAATCCTACTCCCGCAACCAAACATAAGGCCAGTAACTTCAATAAGTTACTGGCCTTTTTCTTTGTCTGAGGTATTCTGAAAATTGGACCAAATCCCACTTTTGGACCAAAATTGGACCACTAAGCGATAAGAAAAGACGGTCACCAACAGCAAATCTCAATAAAACCAGATCACAAAAGAATTGGATGAAGAATGGCGGGTGTCAGGAAAAAGAGACACGGAGATTAGCCAGGCAGCCACAGAAATAACAGAAGCATGCAGTTATGCGCTGAAGCAGACAGTTTGGGTGAGCTAATTCGTCTCGCAGTAGCGCATGGTTACATGTCAGGGAGAATAACCATGAACCTGCATAAAAGGATAAGCTGAAACAACTGTTGAAAGGGTTTATCCATGAATGGCGAGAACATCCTGACAATCGATCAACTAGTGATGGCTTTTCCTGCCTTTGGCGAAAAGACTATTCGTTGGTGGATATATAACGGCGCTCGCAACGGGTTTGAGGCCTGCCTTATTCGCATAGGTTCCCGTATCTATATTGATCGGGAGCGATTCATTATGTGGGTCGAGAAACACCGCCCAGTTGCAGACGTTGCTGAAAGTACCGAATAGCGGAACTTAGGGGCCCATTCCAAATCAGTTTTCTTGTCTTTTAAGATGACGGATATGGAATGGGTCTTTTAATCGAAGAACGGGTTATCATTATATATGGGTTGGCCGTTATCCTTGAATAATGGATCAGTCAGGTAATTTGGCTTGCCTGCAATGACCATCTGCTGTCCCTGGAAAAACAAGAGCTGGGTCTCTTTGTCCATGCTCATTACTTCATTTGTTGTAAGAAGGGGGCGAGCACCGGAGGATAAGGTGAGATTGCCATTTTTGATAGACAATCCTTGCTCGCTTGAATAGCTGATCGACGGGATGGATGTTTCCCCGCACATCAAGCTTACAAGCTGGGCAGTCTCAACGTCTGAAACACCAAAAAACTGCTTTACAGTACAGTTGGCGATGATGCTTTGTGCCTTGTCGCCATAAATGCTGGCAATCTGCTTTAGGTCTTGAGCAAAAAGCCATAGGTTAATGCCGTAACCTGCGAGATATGCTATTTCCTCTTCAACTACTCTCATGCGGCCCATTGCCGGAAATTCATCAATCATAAACAGGACAGGCTGTTGAGGCTTTTTGCGTGTGCGCTTCATCTCAAGCGCGGCCATGCCCATGAAAAGGCGTGCAAACGGCGCAAAGGTCCGGAGCCGCTCAGGCGGCAGGATTAGGTATATTGAGCAAAGGTCTTCTTTGAGATCTTTGAAGTTCATGGTGGAATCATGCGTATAGGCCACCAGCTTTTTGCTGTCCAAAAAGCTCAGGTGGCTATCCAAAGTGCTTAATATGCCTTCGCGTACTTTATCATCTGCCCGCCACATGACATTGGCGGCACGTTCTACGTTATTGTCACCACACTCAATCATATCGCGCAGCGTTTCCAGAAACTCGGCCTCATTTTGAGTGAGTAAGATACGGATATCCACCAGCATCGGGGCCTGTTTGTCCCTTTGACCGTGAAGATAGAGGATGAGGCCAGTAAGGAAGTTCCTAGCGGCATTTGACCAGAAGTCATCATTGCCGCGTTCATCTGGTACAAGAAGCTCCGCCATATAGCGGCAGTCCTCCCAGGGATCATCACTATCAATCAGCATATCAAATGGGTTCCAACGGCTGCTGTTGAACATGTCAACTTCTTCATCAACAAAAGGCGCAAACACATGGACATTATGGCCCATCTTGCGCCGCCAGCTTGCGGTCACAGCGTAGTTCTCGCCCTTAATGTCATTCACCACTACTGAGCCAGTGTAAAACAACAGATTCGGAATAACCGCCGACACCCCTTTGCCTGATCGTGTGGGCGCAATCGTCAGAAGATGACCTGCTTGTTCAAAGGTGATATTTGCCGTTTGCTTATTATACTGCGTTGTTCCCAATATCAGAAAACCCAAATCAAGGCCTTTGAGCCGTTTCTGAAATGTCGCAGGGGCCATGCCGAGACCAGCATTAATAATCTGGGGTGGGGTCATGATATAGGCGGAGCCAAAGGTATGGGACATTGGCTTGCCCCAGGGCTTGGCCCCCTTGGCTACAGCTTCAGCCTGGCCGCGTCGGTAGCCATCTCTATAGCCAGACCTCATGCTGTAGAATAGATATATGGCAAGCCCTATACCGCCCACCAAAAAGAATAAGAGTACGGCTGGTTCCATGATGTGTCCCCTTTAGATTATTTGGGGCGCTTGAAAACCAGCATACGATGGGTTTCCTGCGTTTGGGCTGGGGCAAGTGTGAAGCAGCCTGGCTTGATGTGCGTAGTATAGCTGTCCATCCCTACATATTCCCAACCTTCAGCCGCTTCTTGGTTGATAATATTCTCATAGGCTTTGATGGCCTGATCGCGGTCGGTTTCTTTGCGGACCACAATGCCAGTGGGCGCATTTACGCAGCGATATTCATACCTTTCCATAGAGTGTCCTTTCCTGAGCAGGGTATGTGAACGTGAATGAGTATGGGGAGGCTTTACGGGAAATCCTCCCCACCATTTGGCGGGCGACAACGCTTTAGCCGCCCTAAAGTCATCAAAAGGCCCTTCCAGGCCCCATGTTTTTTGAATGCTAGTTTTGAATAAGCTGAGCAGGAAGGCTCATAACGGCAACGGTCGCGGATAAAGTCAGGGGCAAGCTTTTGATAAGCCGTGACCAGTTGGATCAGCAGAGATGCCAACCAACTGACTTTTATAGAGCTTGGAGCATTCTTAATGAGTTTTCGCCATGTCGTTTACCTTCTTTTACTCGCAGCCACGGGCCAAATTTTAAGCCCTACAATAAGGTTTGCAAAATCTTCGATAACTCCTCAGTCTCAGCAGTTCTCAGCTTACTGCCAATTTTTTTTTCGAGAACTGAACGATATATCGGCCACATTTTCTTCAACATAGCGCGCCCTTCGGCGGTAATAACAACAACCTGTCCACGGCCGTCATTATCGCAGTTGCTCCGAGAGATGAGCTGATCACCTTCGGCGCGACTGAGTAAGCGGCTCATACTGTACTGACGGATGAGCATGGCGGACTGTAGCTCGTAGGGTCGTAGACCACCCGGTCCAGCTCTGTTGAGTTCAAGTAACAAGTCGTACCAACTCAAGGGGGGGAGCTTATGTTTCTTTAACTCCGCTTCGACAGCCTCAAGAATTGACTGGGATGCACGAAACATTCGTGCCCAGGCAACCTGATGAACTTCTTTTAGTGTGCTGCTTGAATGACTCATGGTGATACTTCTAGCATATAGATGCAAATGCATCAAGATTGACAATAGGGTATAGCTATGATTATATAGATGCAAATGCATCTATATAAGGACTGATCGACAATGCAATCTCTTTACACTCCAATCGCAACAACATTGCTGCGCATAGCGCTTGGCATCATGTTTATTGCTCATTCACTCTACCTTAAATTAATGATTTTCACCCTGGAGGGGACGGCCCAGTTTTTCGTCTCGATTGGATTGCCTGCATCTCTTGCCTATGTGGTATTTTTCGCTGAAGCAGTGGGCGGTATCATGCTCATTCTTGGCATTCAGGCCAGATGGGTATCACTGGCTCTCGTCCCAGTACTTGCTGGTGCGACGTGGGCGCATTGGGGCAATGGGTGGATGTTCGGCTACGAAAATGGTGGTTGGGAATATCCCGCATACCTGACGCTTCTGGCTTTTTGTCAATTCCTCCTCGGTGATGGCCGGTTTGTTCTTTGGAAATCAGCCGAACTCCCCAACCTCAATAAAGTGAGCGCTAAAGAGGTTTGATATGAAAGCGGCAGATTTACAGTTGACGTTGGTCAGTCACACTCTGTGCCCCTATGTGCAGCGAGCGGCAATATCTCTCGCGGAAAAGGGAGTCCCGTTTGAAAGAGTGTATATTGATCTTTCGAATAAGCCTGACTGGTTTGTTGAAAAATCGCCCCTTGGCAAGGTGCCAATTTTGCTTGTTAGCGAGGGTGACAACACGGCAGTCATATTTGAGTCTTCTGTAATTCTTGAGTATTTAGAAGAAACGCAACCTCATCCGCTGCATCCCCATGATCCTTTGAGGCGGGCCCAGCACAGAAGCTGGATAGAGTATGGAAGTGAAATTCTAAACAACATTGCCCGGCTCTATAATGCGCCAGATAAAGAGGCTTTCAGCAAAGCTCGGGATGATCTAAGCGGCAGAATGGCCCGTTTGAATAAGGAACGCGCACGCCAACAAGGGCCGTTTTTCGCAGGCGAAAGCTTTTGTCTGGTGGATGCGGTTTATGCGCCTGTTTTCAGATACTTTGACGTGTTTGAAGAACAGGCGGACTTATTTATGTTAAATGGCCTCCTTTCAATTGATGCTTGGCGAATGGCGTTGAGCAAACGTACTTCAGTAAAGAATGCGGTTACTCCAGAATACTCGGTGCAATTGACCCAGTTTTTGCGGAAGAGGCGGAGCCATATCAGCGCCATGATCAAACCTACAGACTAGCTGAGTATCATTAGGAAATAGAGCTAAAAAAACCGCCCCCTTTCGGGGGCGGTCTTTCGATAAAGGTTAAACTAGGTTTGCGGCTTTTTGAGGGAATGAAGAGCCCAGAAGCCATCCGAGTCCAGCCAGCGATAGATGTTGTTATCTGACCCAAGTCCGAAAATTCTTCGGCCTTCATTAAGAATAGATTTGATCTCTACCTTTTCGGGCTTGTGGGTGAGGTTCGAGTGGTTGCGCATAGCAAAATGCCGCGCACGTTTCCGTGGCGGTTCCCTGTGTTTGAAGTTTGTGAAAATCAGCGTTCAAGCGCAGGCATAAGCCAAGGCGTTTGAAACGGTAATGAAGATAGATTGATACGTAAGGTGTGGGGATGAAAACGGGTGCTTGCAAGCCCCAGAATAGCCTGTTCAGTCACTTGTCAGCTATTATTCCTAAGTCATTCCTGACGGTGTTGCGCCGTGATGGTCGGTATTGTGGCTTGCTGTTTGTTATTGCCTCTTGCTGTTTTCGTATGCGTATTATAGAGTGTCATTGTCGTTTATAGTATTGGAATTATTGATATATTCCATAAAAGGCAGAGGTGCTTGGCAGCTCAGGCTGACTGCAAGATGTATTTTCGCATACAAAAACCCCTTAACCCTGATGGGCGCAGGTTTTCTGGCGAAAAGGCTCTTATGGCATTCGACCATCCCCATCTGAAGATTGGGGGAAGTCTCAAGCCAGGCTTATCTTGTGCTTGGCAGCAGGCTAAAGTGGCCATGCCAGCGCTTCGCTAAACGGCATGGGAGAATGATCATGGCGCGTCCTAAAAAGGCTCCTGAAGACCAGCGCAACCGTGTTTTGAGTGTAAGGCTCACGGCAGAGGAATATGCGCGTGTGGAAGACATGGCCCGCGCCGCTGGTATGCTGGCAGGCCCCTATGCTCGTACGACCATTTTGGGGAAGCGCCCCAGGTCCAAACCCGTCACCAATCTTGTGTTTGAAAAGCTCATTTATGAGCTGCAATCCATTGCCACGAACTTCCGCCAGCTTCACGATGCAACCGGTGAAGAGCGTTTCCTAAAAATGGCGCGCTACGTTGGCGGTCACATGGTGGAAAGGCTGCTTGGTCGAAATGACCTCATCAGCCTCATCGAGGAACAACTCGAACCGCTCAACGGTGCTGGTCATGCCATCAATGGCCTGGCACGAAAAGCCAACAGCGGGTCTGATATTGAAGCTGAAGAACGTACCTTTGCCATACAGTCTATCAAGCTGGCCCTAAAGCCGCTGGAAGATGCCTTATCGGGTGGTAAGGGGTAAGGGCTGATCCATGCGTTTCAAAATCCCAGCCAAGCAACCTTCAAATTTTAAAGCATCTGCGCTTTACTTATCTGGGCGCACAAAGGGGCAGTCCCCAGACCGCGTTGACTGGATGGAGGTCCGCAATCTGGAAACCAGAGACCCCATTGCCGCCGCTACGATTATGGAGGCCACCGCAGCCCAAAATTTGCGCTGTAAAAAGCCCACCTATCATTTTGTTCTGTCTTTTGACCCGAAGGACGCAAGGCGTGGGAAAGTCCCGCCAGAAGTGATGCGGGAAATTGCTGGTGAAGCGATAGAACGCATGGGCCTAACCGAACACCAGATGATGATCTATGCCCATAAAGATACCAAGCACCCCCATATGCATTTTCTGATTAACCGTGTGCACCCGCAAACCGGAAAGGCGTTTGACCGACATAATGATGGGCGTAAATTGACCGAGCTGTGCCGAGATATTGCCCGTGAGCGCGGCCTTAATATCCCGCTGGAAAAAGAACGCATTCGCGATAAAGAGCGGGTGGATGATTTTGATCTTGTGGAAGCCCTGAAGCAGGAGCAGCCAGGCCAAGTGCAAGAGGGTGAGT
This sequence comes from Kordiimonas sp., assembly GCF_965216265.1. Classification (GTDB taxonomy): domain Bacteria; phylum Pseudomonadota; class Alphaproteobacteria; order Sphingomonadales; family Kordiimonadaceae; genus Kordiimonas. Next base: position 481,708 of record NZ_OZ244153.1, on the reverse strand, counting down.
ATTGGCAGGCCAAGCGCGAAGAACGCGCCCCACAAATCGCAATGGATAAGGCCCAAGTGAAAGCCCTGCGTGAAAAAGTTCAGGGGCATTTCTATAACGCCAAAGACTGGGACGACCTAACAGCCCGCCTCGGCGCACAGGGTATTTTCCTGGAACGTAAGGGGCAAGGGATGGTTCTCACAAATGGAGACCGTTTCGCCAAGCTTTCACAAATGGGCAAAGGGGTGCGCCTGGCTGAGCTTGAAGAACGCTTTGGTGAGCGTTTTGATACCTATATGGCCGCCCGCATGAAGGAGCTGGCGAGGGGCGAAGCGCCAGAAGCCAATATTCCAGGCTATGACGCAATGACACCGGCTGAGCGCAAGCGGGCTGAGCGTGTTTATGAAGCACAAAAGGCCGTGGACCAGAAACGTGGTGATCCCGTGCGGGAGCTTGAAGCCGCCGATTGGGATTATCGCTATTGGTCTGGGGTTGAGGCTGTTTACCGCGCCGGTGAACGCCGCATAAGTAGACTAGAGTGGGAAAAAGAGCGGCTACAAAAAGGCCTTCCGTTTATGGAAGCTCGCGAACAGAAAAACCGCCAGACCCTAATGGAGTCGTTTCAAATAGTGTTCCGAGACCCAGAAGCAGCCGAAGAAAAATGGCGCACACTCGAAACAACATACGGGGTTGAGGAAGCCCAGCGACTTATTCGCGAAAACCCTCAAATCCTTGGCCGGATGAATGGCTGGGAGCGGATAGCTTATGATTCAGATAAAAGGGTCAAGGCCAAGCAAGCGTTTCGATCTCTGGATATTTGGCATGAGCGCCGAGAAAAAACTGTATTGGAGTCTCTCAAGCCCATCTTCCGAAACCCATCCAAAGCGTTACAAAAATGGCGCAAGCTTGAAGCAGTTCACGGTGTTAAGGTCGCAGACCGACTTGTTAAAGAAAACCCCAATTTAATTGGTCGGATGCATGGTAGGGGAGAAATTGGCAAAGACAGCGCCAAGAGGCAAAAAGCCAAACGGGCTTTCCGTTATCTGGATCAAAAGCGCCAGCGTTGGCGTGAGCAGCAGCTTAAACTGGGTAATCATAGAGATAGGATTGAAGCGAACCGCCGCGCCCTGAAAATCGCACTGAATGATTTTGAGATGATGAAGCTCAGAACCGATGTGCCGTTTGAGCTGAAGGCTATTATTCGCGATAAAGTCATCCGCAGGCAAAAGGCCCTATCCCGCGTGACGGAAAAGGCCATTCTCGCAAGTGATCTTGCAGAAGACAGGAAATATGATCTCCTACGCGCTCGCGAGCTTTATATGCGGCGCAAGCGTGAACGGGATCGCAGCCTTGAGCATAACAGGGCTCAAGGGTTGGATTATCAGGACTGGTAAAGTGATGGAAGATTTTTACAAGGTTGAATGCAGCTGAGTAATGCTTGGTAGTTTATTTTTTTGATCTTGGCTGCTGACAGATGGATGAATATATAAAATGGCTTGAGATCAGGTTTCTAGCAAGCGATCAATGATAGCGCAGTCTGGTGTAACGCCGCCGCTGCATTCTGCCGCCATTGATTCCAGCGCCTGCTGCATCTTCTTCAAATCGAGCACTTTTTTTATAATGAGCTTCACATTCTCTAATGCGATCTGCTTTATCTCATCACACGCATAGGAGCCATCTACCATTTCCAAAAGACCTCCAACCTCATTGTTGGTAAAACCAAGTTCGCGGGAACGACGGATAAATGTCAATCGTTTCAGGTGATCTATTGAATAACACCTGTAACCAGCAGCAGAGCGCGGCGGGTCTGGCATTAGGCCAATTTTTTCATAAAAGCGGATGGTTTCCAAGTTGACACCGCTCTCTTTTGCCAACTTGCCTCTCGTATATTCACATTTTCGAGATGCGGTCATTTTTCCCTTTACCCTGTAATTAATACAGAGTGTAGCATAATATATATAAGGGCGTGGTGCAACTTATAGGGAATACAAAAATGGAAGCATCCCCCAATTGATAGATAGAGAAAGACGAATGTAATGAGTGATTTAAAGCAACCAGCGGAAAACAGCAAAAACTGGAGTGCCAGCCTTGGTGCGATCGGGGCTATATTGGCCTCATCATGCTGCATATTGCCGTTTGTTTTCCTGATGCTGGGTGTAAGCGGTTCATGGATTGGCAACCTCACCGTTATGGAGCCCTACAAGAATTATTTTGCAGTGGTTACGCTTGGATTTTTGGCTGTCGGTTTTTGGCAAGTTTACTTTAAGCCAAAGAAACAATGCGCTGAGGGCTACTGTGCGACGCCGAAATCTGAGCGTGTCATTAAAACTGTTTTATGGGTATCGACAGTGCTGGTTCTGCTGGCGCTGAGCGTTGATTTTTGGGCACCGATTCTGGGTGAATACATTTAATTTTAAACAAGGAGAATGAAGATGAAACACTTAATCAAAACATGCGCGGTTGCGCTCGTACTTGGTATGGCATTGCCGATCACAGCTACCTTTGCTGACGAGGCCAAACCAGCTACCCAACAAACTGCGGAAAAGACGGTGACCTTCGAGATTGAAAAAATGACCTGCGCCATGTGCCCGATTACGGTGCGCAAAGCCATGGAAAAAGTTAACGGCGTAGCTTCAGTTAAAACAGACTATGACAAAAGAACTGCTGTAGTGGTTTTTGATCCCGCAAAAGCAAATATTGAAGATATTGCCAAAGCCTCTGAAAATGCTGGATATCCTGCAATACTAAAAGATGAGCAAGGTTCCTAATATGGCGTTTGACAAGCCAGAGAGCGGTTGCTGCACATCTGAAGATACTGAGACAAAAACAAGTGTCATGGTTATTGGTGCAGGCTCGGCTGGGTTTTCTGCGGCTATTACAGCGGCGGAAGCTGGAGCTGTTGTAACACTTGTTGGTGAGGGCATCATTGGCGGCACCTGCGTTAACGTTGGCTGTGTGCCTTCCAAAACCATGATCCGTGCTGTGGAGGCCCTGTATCAGGCCCCGCATGCGGCCAGGTTTCACGGCATAACATCCACGGCCAGAGTGCTCGACTGGCAGGCCGTTGTCGCGCACAAGCAGCAGCTTGTTGAAGAACTGCGCCAAGCCAAATATATTGACGTTCTGCCCGCTCATCCAGACGTGCATTATATAGAAGGCCGTGCACAGCTAGCCAAAGACGGCGTTAAGGTGGACGGCACGCTTCACACGCCTGACAAGATTATCATTGCCACCGGTTCGTCAAACCGGGTGCCGCCGATCCCCGGCATTGAAACCGTCGATCATCTGGACAGTACGTCCGCGCTCGACCTTGAAACCCTCCCCGGTTCGATGATTATCATTGGCGGCGGTGTAATCGGGTGCGAGCTAGGCCAGATGTTTGCCCGTGCCGGCGTTAAGGTCATCTTATGCTGCCGCAGTCACTTGGTGCCAGATATGGAGCCTGAAATTAGCCAAGCTTTGCAAAGCTATTTGGAAGCTGAAGGCATCACTATATACGCTGGCATTGGCTACCAATCTATTGAACGGCACGGTGACGGCGTTAGACTTCACTACGAAAACCATGGCAAAACTCATACACTGGAAGCAGACAGCGTTTTACTTGCTGCCGGACGCAAGCCAAACACGGCTGGCCTTGGACTTGAAGACGTAGGTGTCTCGCTCACTAAAAACGGCGGTATTGAGGTTGATACTTTGATGTGTTCCACGAACAGTAAAATATACGCTGCTGGCGATGTTACAGGCACAGATATGTTTGTTTATATGGCAGCCTACGGCGCGAAGCTTGCCGCCCAGAATGCAACAGGCGGTAACACACAGCGCTATAATAATGCTGCCATGCCTTCAGTTGTTTTTACCGATCCGCAAGTAGCCAGTGTCGGGTTAACTGAAGTGCAGGCCAATGAGCAAGGTTACAGCATTAAAACAAGTGTTATTACGCTTGACCATGTGCCGCGTTATCTGGCGGCACGGGACACACGCGGTCTGATAAAGCTTGTGGCTGACAAAAACACAGACAAATTATTGGGGGCGCATATATTAGCACCAGAAGGCGGCGAGTTAATCCAAACCGTTGTGATTGCCCTTAAAGCAGGCATGACTGCAACGGATTTGGGACAGGCCATATTCCCATACCTTACCGGCGTTGAAGGGTTAAAGCTCGCAGCCCAAACATTCGACAAAGATGTCAGCACGCTATCGTGCTGCGCCGGGTAAACGAAGAAAAAGTAAATAATGGCAACAACTGATCTCAAACTGGAAGAATGTGGCTCTTTACCAAAGCCGGGTCCATTTGGCCGTTTGGCGCGCATCGGCTTTGGCGCCTTGTGCTTGTATTACGTATTTGCTCTTTGGGGGGTAAGGCAGGATTTAATTACCGACACTGGTACAATCCGGCAGCTTGTCTGGAACGGCATCGTGCCTGGGCTTATTCTCGTCAGTTATGTGATTAATATTGGTTTTTCCCGTGCGTGGAAAAAATGGCCTGCGATTGCAAGCATTGCGATTATGCTCGTGGCAGCAGGCACCGGATATGCGCTAACAGGTTCGATTGAGACTTATCTGCTAGCGCACACTGTCCATGCATGGGAGCTGTATGTTTTTAGCCATTTGGGCTTGGCTTTTATGTTTGCCGCTGTGCTCCGCACACCCGGTTGCGAGATGCGCGCCTTTCACCATCTATTTTCTTTAATCACAAAACGGCTAACAAAAGAGCATCACTGCCCCATAGGTCCATTAACACCGATTGATCAGTGGGAAATGCGACAGAAATGGATGAAGTAAAAGAATGAGTTGGTTTAGGCTCAATCCTACGCATCTGCGCCCGGCTCGACAGAAAGGAACATCCATCGACAGCACCTCCTCAATACTGTCATTGAATTAACTTACAACTACATTGGCAAGCCATTCAATAGGTTCTGAGCCTAAAGTCTATTTTAAATCAGCGTAAACTTTTTTGTGAGCCGAATAAATTCTCTATTCGGCTCACTCATTATGAATGTGGGCGGAATAATGGGCGGGCCCTATCCTGTACAACCAATGTCTGCTACCTTCCTGTTACAGAATACAGTCAAGTGTAACATTGATTAAATTTCATCTGAGTGTTGCCACGCCCGCCACATTTTTTCAGCAATCTGCTTCTCTTCATTCCCTACAACATGGGTATAAATAGCCGTTGTGGCCATATCAGCGTGTCCTAGCCATCTTTGTACCAGGTTAAGCGGCACCCCTGCACTGATGGCTGCAATAGCAAAGCTGTGGCGCAAACCTTTCGGTGAAGCCTGCGGCCCTATGATTTCGGCCTGCTTCATTACCTGCTTGATGCGCCGGTAGCCTGTCATGCGGCACCAGGGCCAGATACGTTCATTTTGAGAGAGTGAAGCCGTAAGCCTTGTAAGCTGATTTAACAATCGGGGTGATACAGGGATCGCACGATAAATGCCATGTTGTCTCTTTTTGAGGCACTCAATAACAATAACACCGTCTGCATAGTCTATATGCTTGGGTGTTAATGCCAATGCCTCAGAAATTCGGCAGCCCGTATCAGAGAGTAAGCAGCAAAATGCGAATACCAATGCTATTTCATAACTGGCTGTATCAATAAATCGCTCCCGTTCTTGCTGGGTCAGGTATTTGCGCTGACCTTGCCTTGTATAGAGGCTGATCAAGGTTGGCTTGTTACTAAGCGAGATAGCCTCACCTCCGTCAAATGCTGGCTGTTCTTTCTTCACTTTTCCGCCCCTTGCATTGGCCTGTGACAAAAGACTGTATTTTGTCACTCTTGTAAGAAGCGGATTCCTTTGCGTCGCATCCGGATGTATCGGGCGCGTCGCTCACTTGAGTTTCTTATGCGCGGGAGCGCAAGCGAGAGGATGACATATGAAAAATTTGGTTAGGTTGAGCAGTGTGATGGCGGTGTCAGTGATGCTGGCCAGTTGTGGTGAAAGCAGCAATAGCAGCGGTGTAGAGGGTTGCGGCGGTATTGACCTAAGTGTGGAGCCATACGGCGTCGCAACGAACTTTCACCTATATGTCAAAAACACGTCGGATGAGCCAAAGGTTGTCACTGTTTATGTGATGGGGGCAGATGGCAAAGTAAAGAACAGCAGTATTATCAAGGCCCCCGCCAACGGGATTGGGGAAGACAAGCGGGGAACCTATATGCCTCGCGGGTATGAAGCTGTTATCAAAAGCTGTAAGTAATAGCCCATCATTCTTTCATTGCGCGATTTTTAAGCTTCCACTCCCGCCAATCAAAATAACGGATTTTTCGGGCGCGGATGGCGGGCAAGCCCTGCACGAACAATAGCTGTTCCTTGGTTGGCATGGTGAGTATCTCGCCCGTGGTCATTAAGGGGCGTGCCCCTTCAAAAACGCCTGAATGAAAGGCCCCAGAAATCAGCTTAAACGGCAGGGGTGAGGTTTGTCCCTGCGACTGCATGCGCACGGTGGCTGTCCCCAGCATATCTGACAGAAGCTTTGCTGTGTCAGGGTCTTGCACGTTAAAGGCCTGACGCACGGCGCAGTTAGCAATCATTGACCGTGCTTTGGGGTAAGTTTTTTGAAGCTGGTCCAAGTCCTGCACAAATAGCCATAGCTTTGCGCCGTAGCCTGCCAGATAGCCAATGCCTTCCTCAATCGGGCGCATATAGCCAAGGGCTGGCAGCTCATCTAACAGGAACAAAACAGGGTGCTTGGGCTTTGCGCTGTTACGGGTCATGGCCACGGTGGCAAGCCCCGTCATCATCCGCAGGAAAGGGCGATACGCTTCCAGATATTCGGGTGGCACGATGATGAACACCGAGGCCACTTCATCCTTCAGGCTTTCAAAGGTGAAGGATGATATTTCGGTGGCTGAGCGCAGTTCAGGGCTTTCAAACAGTTCCGTCGCCCCTTGTGCGGTTGAAATCACCGCTGAGCGTTCCTTTGGCTCTTTTTGGCTAAAGCCACGAGCAATGCGCGAGACATTTTCCTGTTTGCTGGCGGCCATTTTGGCAAGCAACAATTCAAACTCTTCCGCGTCCTGCATTAAAAAGTCGCGCAGTGTGCCAAGGTTCTGGCTGAAAATATCCCAGTCATGGCGGATGTATAATAAAAGACCGGTAATGAGGGTGCGGGCTTCCCGCTCCCAGTGGTTCGCTTGAGAGTGTTCTGGCACTACAAGCATTTCAGCCACCAGTCGCGCATCATCCACCTCATAAGGGGTATCAACGCGGATGAAATCAAGCGGGTTATAGGTGGCCGCCTTGCCTTTTGTGCCGCCAAGCGGGGCCAGTTCATATACAGGGCCAAGGCTTTCACGGTATGCACGGGTGATGGCGCTGTTTTCGCCTTTAATATCCGTCACTACAACGGAGCCAGGGTGATCCAACAGGTTTGGGATCACACAGCCCACGCCTTTACCGCTGCGTGTAGGGGCAAAGGTCAGTAAGTGACCATCGCCTGAATAACAGAGCATACGGTTACTCTTACGGCCCAGGATCAGGCCGCCTCGGCGTAACAATTTGCCTTTTCGAGCATCAGCAAGGCCTGCAAAACGGGCGGAGCCATGCGTGACAGGACGTTCAAACTGCGCGGCAGCATATTTGGCTAACACGCCTGCGACACCCAAAACCAAAGCAAAAATGGCCCCAAGCCATATTGGCGGGGCAAACAACAGATAGCCAGTTAAGGCTGTGAAAAGCGGCAGAACCTTCCAGATCAGGCGCATGAGACCATGAAAGGTCAGGATAAGTGTACGAATGGAACGCATGGGTAAAGCCTCCAGATTGTTGCATCTATAGGCTTCTGAAGGCGGCACAAAACCAGAAAACAGTACGGAACCAGCCAGACTGACCGATTACTGTAAATTATGGCTATGATGGTCTTTCCACCATAAGAAGTAGTAAAAATTCCCTAAAACTTCTTGGTTGCTGCCCGATTTTCCCGTATTTTCTAAGGGGGTGTGCGAGAATATATCTTTCTCAAAAGATGATTATTTAGTCTGCGAAGTCCGTGAACAGCAGTTCATGACTGCGAACGGCCTTAAAAAAGCGCGCACCATCCAAAAAGTATTTGAGCATAAGCCGGCCCCAAAGCAAATTAAACTCTTCTGATTTCAAGTAGCTATATTGCCTTGGGTGCATATGCATATAGCTGATGCAATGAAGCGGGTAATGCGGAATAGTTTGCCAATAATCTCCTTCCCGCTTTGAGTGATCTGCAAAGTTAGCGGGTGTTGGTACGTTCACAACCGACCTTCCGCGCCACGGCCTTGCAGGCCCCGTGAAGGCAATTGTGCCCGCCCCATAAATACACCCGCTGTTCCTTCTGCGTTCAAAGCAAAGGAGGAACATCATGACAAACATCTATCACGCAACACCTTACGACATTTGCCTCGCAAGCTCGTCAGCTTCGCAAACAGCAACCGGCTTCTATTTCAGCACCTATGATGAATACGCTGAGAAAGCTGCCAGCCATCGCAACGAGCATGGCGATCCCGTTGAGGAATATGAAATCCAGTTCATTGACGGTGACAATTCACGCCTTTTCGCAGCCGTTGGCGTTAACCAGGCCAACCTGCAAACCTGGTTCGATAAGTTCGAAGACCTTGACGGCGATGACGCAATCAAAGCCATCTATCTGGCTGAAGACCTTGGCTACCGTCTTGAAGACGCGCTTGACCGTCTGGAAGACGTGCACCTTTTTGAAGGCACAGCTATCGAATATGCTGAAAGCTATATCGAAGATACCGGCCTTTTGAATGAAATGCCTGATAACCTGCGTTACTACTTCGATACTGAAGCTTTTGCCCGCGATCTGCTGCTTGGCGGTGACATTGCTGAGCTTGAAGTTGACCGCACCCAATACATTGTTCAGGCCTGCTTTTAGGCCTGAATTTTACCCTATGGATAAAAAAGAGCCCCACCGTTAAGGCAGGGCCCTCGTCCTGAAATAGGACTTGTGTGTTAAGCAGCGTCGCCAGAGGCGGCCAGGCGCTGGCCTTCAAGCCATTTGTTGAAGGCGTTTTTATCAATATAAACCCGCCCACCGATTTTAATCAGGACAGCATCAAAACCATTGCTGTTTGCATGGTATATCCACCACCGGATTGTACTTTCAGTCACAAATGGCGCTTCTGTCGCCAACTGCTTTACGGTCCGAAGGTCTGTATATTCGACCAAGGTTTTCTCCATCTGGGTATAGAAAAAAAGCAGAAAAGAAAAATCGGACGCACGTAATATAGCCGTTTTTGGGGGAAACGGCAATTCAATGGGAGTACTGATAAGTTTTAGCTTGTAGTTCTCAAATTACTCCCTACAATTAAAAGGTTATGAGATACATTGCTTCGACATTAATGGTGTTTATGATTTTCACGTCATTTATGACGTGTGAAATGCTGTTTTGTCCGATGCAGGCTCACGCGGCGTCATCGTCAGAAGTGTCTACTAAAGACCTTCCCCCATGCCACCAAGATGGCCAGGATGATGCAGAATGCAACTTGATGACAAACATCGACTGTGTGGGAATTGATTTATTTCCTGCAGATGATGGCATTAGCCTAGATCATAACTCTGACCATTCAACTATAGACTTGGCGTGGGCTGATTTAGCAAACCCCTATGTATACGAACCTGGAAATATTCAAGATATTCGTGGCCCACCCTTTAATGCCCCACGCATTAACTCCCAGCTTACTTATCTGACGACACAACGTATTCGTATCTGACTTTGATCTCTAATTTAGCCTGCAACAGTGTTGTTGCAGGCTCTAAGTGCATGTTTATTCGCACAATAAAGGAGATCATAAAATGCGAAAAGCACAATACGGCGCTGTTGTTTTTACGATTGTCACATCATTATTTGGGGGCACGTCAGCAGTTCAAGCCGATACTTTTGAAGACTATATCGAGCGGCTTGGCCAACACCCACAGGTTTTGGGTGTGTTGGCTGAGACGGAGGCGTTAAAATATCAAGCAAGAAGTGAATTGGGCCTGCCTGATCCTACGTTGTTTATCGGGGTGGACAATGTCCCCATTTCTGACCCGGCCTTTGACAGGTTTCTACCGTCATCTAAGGTTATTGGATTTACCCAGAAAATCCCTAATCCGGCTATAAGAAAAGCAAAATCTGCACGATTTACACAGATGTCGGCAAAAAGCAGGCTAATGGCTGAATACACGAATGCTCGCTTGCGCTTTATGTTGATTGCCAAGTTGGCAGAATATAAAAGTGTAAAAACGCAGATTGATCTTCTTCATCAGCAACTTGGTTATTATCAGGAGCTTGAAAACACCTTTAAAGGACAGATTGAATCTGGCCGCTCTGTTTACCAGCGCTTTTCCGAGGTGGATGTTGAGCGAGCAGAGGCTGAACGCAGGTTGAATGATCTGCAAGCTCAGCTTGTTTCGATCGAAGCTGAGTTCGTGAGACTGGTTGAGGAAGTGCCTGCAATCGAAGTCCCTATAGTGCCTGTACTTTCTTGGCATCAAGACCCTCTAGCACTTTACCCAATAGCCATTGCTGCTGAGGATATAAATATTGCTGAAAAAGGGGTTGATATTGCCAATGCCGACTTTCTGCCAAACTTTGGGTTGTCAGCTACCTATAAGCAACGTGAGGCCAGTGCGGTTGGCGCTTTTACCGGAGATGATTGGTTTTCAGTCCAACTGCAGATGAGCATTCCCCTTTGGGCTCATAGTAGCCAGTACCCCCGTTTGAAAGCAGCTAAAGAACGTAAGCGAAGTGCAAGCTTGAACTTTGAGGACATGCGCCGTGCGTGGCTTCGTGAGATGATCTCGATCCAAAGCAATCGTGATGCAGCTGTCAAAAATGTCGAGGTTCTCAAAAGCAAAGGCGCTGCCATGGAAGAAAAGATTGAAGCTACTCAGCGAAACTATGAGGCTGGTACTGAAAATCTTGATGCTGTGCTTTTGGCAAAGATTGATCATCTGAATATTCTGGCGCAGTTGGCTGTTTTACAAGAGACTCTTGTGCGCCGCTCTGCGGAGTTCAATTCAAATTTAATGGATAGTTATGAGGAGGTATCAGAATGAGATATCTGATCCCTATATTGTTTTTAGTTTTTAATTTTATGGCATTCCCTGCCGTTGCGCAGGCAGAAAAATATACCTGCCCTATGCACCCGCATTATGTGGCAGATCGCCCAGGCACGTGCCCGATCTGTGGAATGGACCTTGTCGCGCTTGAGACTGATGAAAAAGCGGACAATCGTGCGTCTGATAAGATGGATAAAGGCCAAAGCCCTACACGGACAGTTGTTACCATTGACCCTGAAACAATCCAGAATACTGGTGTGCGTTCTGAAAATGCGCAGATGGCCAGTTTTGGAACATTGGTTCGGAGTTATGGTGATGTGGCTGAAAATGTGCGTTTGCAATTTGATATTTCTGCGCGTGTTGAAGGTTGGGTTGAGGAGCTAAAAACCCAAGCTGTGGGCGATAATGTGAAAACGGGTGATATGCTCTTCAAGCTCTACAGTCCGGCACTCATTTCTGCGCAACAGGATTATGTAAGCGCATTGCAAACAGGGATTGCTGGTCGGATTGACTCTGCCTTTAAACGCCTTGTTTCGCTTGGAATGCAGAAACGTGCGGTTGAGGAGATTCGAAGCAGTCGCAAGCCGTTTAAGAGTGTGCCTTACTATGCTGAAATTGATGGGTTGATCAGCGCCATTAATGTTCGAGAAGGTAGTTTTGCCAAACCAGGTATGAATCTTATGACACTTCAGAATTATGACTCGGTTTGGGTCGATGTAAGTGTTGCAGAGCAGGATATACCATTCATAACCAAGCAGACAATTGCCAAGGTGTCGTTACCTGCTTTAGGGATGACAGATCAAGCTGCTTCTATCGATTATATATACCCAACCATTGATAGGGGCACTCGCACTGGGCGTATTCGTCTTGTCCTCCAGAATGCTGAGGGCAAACTTTTACCAGGAGCTTATGCCGATGTTGAGTTTGAAACAGGCGTGAAGCGCAGATTATCTATCCCAAGCGATGCAATCCTAAAAAGCAAAGACGGTGACTTTGTTGTGGTTGCTCTGGGGCTGGGGCGTTTTGAGCCTCGCCGGATTCTTTCTGGTCTGAGATATAAGGGCCGAACAGAAGTTCTGGAAGGGCTGTCTGAAGGGGATGAGATTGTTGTTAGCGGCCAATTCCTTATTGATTCAGAAAGTGCCCTACGAGAGTCATTCCGTAAGATGGAGCGTATGCAGATGCCGCTCTCATTATTGGAAGTCAGCAGTGACCAACTGGCCATGATTGACCATTTGGTTGATGCAGCAGTTTACATCCAGCAGGAACTTGTTTCTGACCGCACGCCGCGCACAAATATGATTATGCCCGCGATAACGCTTGGTGATCATTTGATGCCAGTATTTAGAGGTACCAAGCTGCAATTTGTTCTGCAGGATGCTGAGGCAGCCCTCAAGAAAGCACAAAATAATGTAACGGATAAAGAATGGCAACAAACACTCAATGCATTGGTAGTTGCTCTTAAGCCGTGGCTATTAGGCGGCAAGCCAAATCACTATGAAAGTAAAGGGTTAAAGCTCTATATGGCACACGGCCTAGAACGCTATTGGCTGCAATTGGAAGATGAAGCCATGAATCCATATGGCGCTGGCCACCCAATGCAGGTCGAGTGGCCTGATAAAGTTGAAGCTGAAGCCCCTAAAATGAATGAAATGCCACAAGGGGGTGCTCATGCAAACCACTAATAAAGATAACCATCTATCTCACGACCCGACCAAATCATTCGTCGCAAAGGTGATCGATTGGTCAGTCCACAACCAATTGCTGATTGGTATGATGATGCTGGCATTGCTTGTCGCAGGTATTCTTTCTGTACAGAGAACGCCGCTTGATGCTATCCCGGACATGTCTGACACACAGGTTATTATTCGCACTGATTTTGCTGGGCAATCACCGCAAATTGTCGAAGATCTTGTCACATACCCTCTGTCAACCACGATGCTTGGACTGCCCAAAACAAAAAATGTTCGCGGCTATTCAATGTTTGGTACATCGTTTGTCTATATTATTTTTGAAGACGGTATTGATCAATATTGGGCGCGAAGCCGGGTAGTTGAGGCCTTATCTAAAATACAAGGTGATCTGCCTGCGAGTGTTCAGCCTCAAATCGGCCCTGACGCTACGGGTGTTGGCTGGGTTTATCAATATGCCTTGATCGATAAAAGCGGCAAATATGATTTGTCGCAACTTCGTAGCCTTCAAGACTGGTTCTTAAAATTCGAACTTGCCACAGTGTCAGGTGTCTCTGAAGTGGCATCAGTCGGTGGTTTTGTTAAAGAGTATCAGGTTCTAATTGATCCCAATCGCCTGCGGGCTTTTGACATCCCTTTAAAACGCCTAATGGAAGCGGTCAGAAATGCCAGTATGGATGCTGGTGGGCGCGTTATTGAAAAGGCTGAGATGGAGCTGATGATCCGCTCAAAAGGGTATGTGACCAATCTAAAAGAGCTCCAAAAAATAGTTCTCTATGCGAATGATGGTACACCTGTAAAGCTTGAAGATGTGGCCCGTGTTATTGAAGGGCCAGAACTGCGCCGTGGTGTGACTGAACTGAATGGCGAAGGCGAAGTTGTAGCCGGTGTTGTTGTGATGCGTGCTGGTGAAAATGCCCTTAACGTGATTAAGGGCGTGAAAGAAAAGCTGGAAGAGCTTCAGCATGGCCTACCTGAAGGTGTGGAGATTGTACCGGTATATGACCGAGCTCCTTTAATTGAAGGGGCGATTGAATATCTTGCCCATAAACTTTTGGAAGAGGGGATTGTTGTTGCTCTCGTTTCACTGATATTTCTATTGCACGCAAGGTCAGCTTTTGTTGCCATTGTCACGCTGCCACTGGCAATTCTTGCTGCCTTCATAGTCATGTCGGCGCAAGGCATTACGGCAAACATCATGTCTTTGGGTGGGATTGCTATTGCGATTGGCGCAATGGTCGATGCTTCCATTGTTATGGTAGAGAATGCTCACAGGAAGTTATCGGAACTCCCACAAACGGCAACGCGGTCTGATAAGAATGCAGCAATTCTTCTGGCAACAAAAGAGGTTGGCCCAGGGCTTTTCTTTTCACTGTTGATTATAACCGTTTCGTTCTTGCCAGTATTCGCGTTAACAGGTCAGTCTTACCGGTTATTCTCGCCGTTAGCTTACACAAAGACCTACGCCATGGCTTTTGCCTCAATACTGTCGGTTACGGTTGTCCCTGTGCTGATGTTGTGGTTGATACGGGGTAAAATTCGTAAGGAGGAAGAAAACCCTATTAACCGCTGGTTTATCCATATCTACGAACCAATCCTGAAAAGTGCGCTGAAGTGGAAGTGGCGAACCGTCATCATTGCTGGTGCCTTACTGGTTTCGATGGCTTTACCGCTGGCTAAAACAGGCTCAGAATTTATGCCTGCCCTTTATGAGGGGGAATTGCTTTACATGCCAACCACATTGCCTGGTGTTTCAATTACCAAGGCAAAAGAAGTGCTTCAGCAGACCAACAGAATGATCCGTCAGGTTCCTGAGGTACATCATGTCTTTGGTAAAGTTGGTCGTGCAGATACAGCGACCGACCCTGCACCCATTTCAATGATTGAGACCTGGATACGCCTTAAACCAAGAGATGAATGGCGAAAAGGTATGGATGTTGAGGCCCTGATTAAAGACCTTAACAAACGTGTCAAATTACCGGGAGTTGTTAACTCATGGGGGTACCCGATCAAAATCCGCATGGATATGATCTCTACAGGTATCCGCACGCCTATAGGTATTAAAATTGCGGGTGACAACCTAGAAACTATTGGCCGTGTAGCCGTTGATATTGAGGCCGCTATCAAAGATGTACCAGGAACCAGATCAGCGTTCGCTGACCGGGTGACGGGTGGTAAATACCTTGAAGTCACACCTGATCGAGATGAACTGGCAAGACGCAATATTGATCTTGGAGTCTTCCAAAACATTATTGGGACGGCTCTAGGTGGTATGAAAATGGCAGAGTCTATTCAAGGGCGTGAGCGCTACAACATCATGTTGCGTTATGACCGCCCGTTCCGGGAAGACCCTAGCGATTTGCAGGATATTTTGATCCCGACACCTCAGGGCCAGCATATTCCCCTTGGTGAGTTAGCGAAAATCGAGTTTGTTGAAGGACCTCCAATGATCAAAAGCGAGAACGCACGCCTTACGGGGTGGGTGTTTGTAGATATTGAAGGCCGTGACATTGGCTCATACGTTAAAGAAGCGCAGAAAATTGTAAATTCAAAAATTGATTTACCTTCTGGTTATGCGCTTATCTGGTCTGGTCAGTTTGAGCAAATGCTAGAAGCAAAGAGCAGAATGCAAATTGCAGTGCCTGCTGCCATCTTTATCATTTTCACTTTATTGATGGTGCACTTTGGTCGGCTTGATAGAACGCTGATGATTATGCTGTCATTACCATTTGGCCTGATTGGGGGCGTATGGGCTCTTTATCTGGCTGGGTATAACTTTTCGGTTGCTGTTGGTGTGGGTTTCATTGCTTTAGCTGGTATCGCAGTAGAAACCGCTGTTGTCATGTTGATTTATATTGATCAACAAGTGCGTGAGCACCCACCCCAATCACTTTCTGATTTGCTGGAAGACGTTATTCACGGTGCAGTTCTGCGCGTGAGGCCTAAGCTTATGACGGTGTGCACGACAATGGTTGGCCTTGCGCCAATATTTGTGACCGAAGGGCTTGGTTCTGATGTTATGCGCCGAATTGCTTTGCCAATGATAGGCGGTATGACCACCACCACAATTCTGACTCTGATCGTTATTCCTGCTGTTTATTACATCTGGGAAGGCCGCAGATTCAGTTTAAACCAAAGTAAAAACGAAGGAGAAAGTAACCATGAAACTGCTTAAAAATACACTGATATTAACAGCCGTAACACTTGTGGGCTCAGCTTTTGTTATCCCAGCTTATGCGGGGCATGACCACGGGCAAGAAAAAGTTCAAATGAAGCAAGGCAACTTGGAAGCCATGGGGGAAGGTGTTGTTCATTCTATTGATATGAACCTGAGAATTATCAACCTGTCGCATGGGCCAATCCCTGCACTGAAGTGGCCAGCAATGAAAATGGACCTTGAGGTCGCCCGCAGTGTGAACCTCACTGAGCTACAACCCGGCCAAAACATCAAGTTCCACATCAAGTTGGGTGAAGACAAGCGATACCGTATCACAAAAGTAATGGTGGCGGGCGCGGAGAATCATTCAATGCGCAAACAAATGAACCATGGTGACGCTCATGAGCAGGGCCATGACAATCATAAACATTAAAATATTAAAGAGGGAGAATAATCATGGGTATAGAAATCATACCGAACTGGCACCCTATTTTTGTACACTTTTCAGTAGCGTTGCTCAGTGTCTCAGGGTTGATATTTCTGGCATCAACCTTGCTAAAAAAAGAGCAGTTATTTGTTGTCGCCCGCTGGAATTTATGGCTGGGGGTGGCAATAACACTTGGCACCGTTGCGGCAGGTTTCTATGCCTATAATACAGTAGCTCATGACGGCCCATCACATGCCGCGATGACAGATCACAGAAATTGGGCGTTAGTTACGGCCAGCCTATTTGTCTTATTGGCAGTTTGGTCGTTAGCTAAACACCGAACTGCTGATAAAGCATCCTCTCTATTTATTGCCTGTATTCTAATTGCCACCGGCTTATTGGCTGTTACAGGTTTCAAGGGTGGCGAGGCTGTTTATCGCCATGGCCTTGGCGTAATGCGAATGCCTGAAGTAAGCGGTGACGGCGGGCATGGTAGCCACTCTCATGGTGAAGGCGAAGAACATGGCGCAACCCATAATGAGCATCAAAAAGAAGCACCGCACGAGCATAAAGACAATCATTTGGATGGAAGCCATGGAGACCATGAACATTAAGTCTTGACCTTAGAGTATACTCTAAGGTGCATGCTTGTATTTGAAAGGACAAATGAATGTCTGAGATGAAGATTGGACAATTAGCAAAGGCAAGTGGCGTTAAGACGGACACTGTGCGTTATTACGAAACACTTAAGCTTATAGAACCGGCTGGCCGGACCAGATCCGGCTACAGAGTTTATGACGAGGCGGCTGTTGACAGAATTACTTTTATCCGCCGCTCCAAGTCTTTGGGCTTCAAACTTTCTGAAATCACTTCTTTGCTTGAATTGCAAACATCTCAGACAGCGTCCTGCGAAGATATGCTTCTCCGGACAAAGGCTAAAATCAAAGAAGCTGAAGAGAATATTCAGTATCTGAAGCGCATGAGAAATGCACTTGAAAGCCTTGCAGCAGACTGCCCCGGCGGCGCACAACCACTGACCGAATGCCCCATTCTTGATTATTTGGCGGCCAGCACCATAGAAATGAACAATAAATAAAGGTACGAAAATTGAATCATACAGCCCACAACCGCTCAGCAACATATGAAAAAAATAGTCTAAGCCTAACGGGTGCCGTTTCTATGGGAACGGGCGTTATGATTGGTGCGGGTATCTTTGCCTTAACTGGGCAGGTGGCAGAACTTGCACGAGAATGGTTTCCGTTGGCTTTTCTCGTTGCTGCTATCGTGGTTGGGTTTAGTGCCTACTCTTACATCAAGATGGCAAATGCTTACCCCTCTGCTGGGGGGATTGCCATGTTTCTTGAAAAAGCCTACGGCCGAGGGACTGTTACAGCTGCATGTGCTTTGTTGATGTATCTGTCAATGGTAATCAACGAAAGCTTGGTCGCACGAACATTTGCGACATACACGCTGCAACTTTTTGATGTAGGTTCAAGAACATGGCTGGTACCTGTTCTGGGTGTTAGCGTTTTGTTTTTTGCATTTTTGGTGAATATATTAGGTAATAAATTTATCCAAACATTTTCTTTTTTCATGGCTTTTATCAAAATTGGCGGGCTGGTATTGCTTGCCATGGGCGGATTATACGCCAGTGGTCTTAGCTTTGAAAGCATCTCTGTTCAACCACAAGATACAACATTCACAGGCTTTTTAGGAGCAGTAGCCCTAGGTATTCTGGCCTATAAGGGCTTTACCACTATTACCAACAGCGGCGGCGAAATACAGGAGCCACATAAAAATGTAGGTCGCGCCATTATGATCTCAATCGCTATCTGCATTGCGGTTTATCTATTGGTTGCTTTTGCTGTCGGAGGTAACTTGACGATTGATCAAATCGTTCAGGCAAAAGACTATGCATTGGCAGAAGCTGCACGTCCGGCTTTTGGTGAAAGCGGGCTCTGGATTGCGGTTGGGTTTGCCATTGTTGCAACAGTGTCAGGCGTTATCGCAAGTGTATTTGCTGTCTCGCGAATGCTGGCCATGCTGACTGACATGAAACTGGTGCCGCATAGTCACTTTGGTATGTCAGGTGACGTTCAGAAACATACTTTGGTCTACACAATTGTTTTCGCAATGATATTGACTGTTTTCTTTGATCTTGGGCGTATCGCTTCTCTGGGGGCCATTTTTTACATTGTGATGGATATGGTTATCCACTGGGGTGTTCTAAAGCACTTACGCAAAGAGGTGCAGGCAAATGCCTTTATATTGGTTACAGCTATCATACTCGACGCTGTTGTGCTGGGCGCGTTGCTTTGGATTAAAGCACAAAGCGATATGATGGTCATTTACGCTGCAATTGTTGGCATGATTGCTGTCTTTGCAGGCGAGCGTTGGTTTTTGAACGGTAAAAATAATTCATAAAGGACATAGAGCAATGAATAATAAAGATAACAACACGCGTTCACACAACCATTCTTGCTGTATGCATGAAGAGCACCATAAGCACCATCATACAAGCAAGGGTGCACCTCAAAAAGGCGGGAAATATGATAAAGTACCAGAGGGCTACACTGGAACGGTTTATACATGTCCTATGCACCCGGAAGTCCGTTTACCAGGGCCTGGCTCATGCCCTTTATGTGGCATGGGGCTTGAACCTGAAACTGTAACGGCAGTTGATGAGGGGCCTAATCCAGAACTTGTTGATTTTAATAAGCGCTTTTGGGTGGGCGTACTGTTGACCGTTCCATTGCTTGTACTATCAATGTCGCCCATTTTTGGCTTCTACCAAATTCGGGATTTTCTTGGTGAACGCACAGCTCTTTGGCTGGAACTCATTCTCGGAACACCTGTGACCCTTTGGTCTGGCTGGCCTTTCTTTGTGCGAGGGGTGAACTCTTTACGTTCAATGAACTTGAATATGTTCAGCCTGATTGCGATGGGGACGGGTGCTGCCTACCTTTTCAGTGTTACGGCTGTTCTGGTGCCAGAAATATTCCCTGCGGGGTTTCGCAATGCAGACGGACATGTAGGTGTATATTTTGAAGCTGCAGCAGTGATTGTAACCTTGGTGTTGCTGGGGCAGGTTATGGAGCTCCGAGCCCGTGAGCGCACTGGCTCGGCTATAAAGGCCCTGCTTGATATGGCAGCAAAAACAGCACGCATTATTCATGATGACGGTAGCGAAGAAGAAATTCTCCTGGAAGATGTCGAAGTTGGCGACAAATTGCGTGTACGCCCCGGTGACAAGGTACCGGTCGATGGTACAGTGCTTGAAGGTCGCTCTTCAGTAGATGAGTCAATGATTTCAGGAGAACCCGTGCCGGTCGAAAAAGTTGCTGGTGACGGTGTAACCGGTGCTACCATTAACGGAACTGGTAGTTTGGTTATTAAGGCAACACGGGTTGGCTCAGATACAATGCTGTCCCAAATTGTGGAAATGGTAGCTAATGCACAAAGATCGCGTGCGCCCATTCAGAAATATGCCGATATGGTTGCTGGGTACTTTGTCCCTGTAGTTATTCTGATTGCCATTGTTTCCTTTTTGTCTTGGGCAATCTGGGGGCCTGAACCTTCTCTCTCATATGGTCTTGTCTCAGCGGTTGCTGTTCTAATAATAGCGTGTCCATGTGCTTTGGGCTTGGCTACACCTATGTCTATCATGACGGCGACAGGGCGCGGTGCCCAAGCAGGTGTTTTGATTAAAAATGCCGAGGCCTTGGAGCGCTTTGAAAAGGTCGACACGCTTATTGTCGATAAGACAGGAACGCTGACCGAGGGCAAGCCCAAACTGGTTGCTGTACTTCCTGAAGATGGCCATGAGGAAGACGAAGTTCTTCGCCTTGCGGCATCGCTGGAACGTGGTTCAGAACATCCACTCGCAGAAGCCATTGTTCGAGGTGCAGAAGAGCGCGACGTAAAGATGGTTGATGCGACTGACTTTGAGGCCATTACCGGTAAGGGCGTAAAAGGCATCGTTAATGGTCATAATGTCGCGCTAGGCAACAGTAAATTGGTTGCTGATATGGGGCTTAATGGTGGATCATTGTCTGAAACGGCAAATGCCCGCCGCGATGAGGGTGAGACAGTCATGTTTGTTATTCTCGATAATAATATCGCTGGGCTTGTTAGTGTAGCTGACCCCGTGAAGGAAACTACGCCCAAGGCATTAGAAGAGCTCCATCAACTGGGTTTCAGAATTATTATGGCCACTGGCGATAACGAGCGTACGGCCAAGGCCGTTGCTGCGCGTTTGGGTATTGACGAAATCCGTGCCGATGTTCTGCCTGAGGATAAAGCCAATATCATTAAGGAACTTCAAAAACAGGGGCATAAAGTTGCCATGGCAGGGGACGGTGTAAATGATGCTCCCGCCTTAGCCCAGGCTGACGTGGGTATCGCCATGGGAACAGGTGCTGATGTGGCCATTGAAAGCGCGGGTTTTACACTTGTTAAGGGTGACCTTGACGGTATTGTTCGCGCCCGCCGCTTGGTGCGAGCAACCATGCGAAACATACGCCAGAACCTCTTTTTTGCGCTTGCCTACAATACGGCAGGGGTGCCTGTTGCTGCAGGTGTTCTGTTTCCATTTTTTGGTATCTTAATTAGCCCCATGTTCGCCGCTTTTGCCATGAGTGCATCATCAATTTCGGTGGTTCTGAATGCTTTGCGTTTGCGGAAGGAGAGCATTTAAAAAATAACTTGTATAATCTGCTATTCGCCCCCATCATATAATCGATGAAAAAAATATTGCACATACTTATTTCTGTTATGATCGTGTCTGGAGGGGTTTTATCTTCTGCAGATGCTCATTCTATTGATGAGTTGAGCAATACACAAAACCTTTCGGTATCGGTTCATCATGATGTAGATACTGTGCCTAATAATGGTGAAGACTCTTCAAAAGACAATTACGGTGGCAACCATGAGGCTACGCATTGTGGTCATGGATGTGCACACTCTCATATGCTTGGTCAAGTAACGGTAAATTCTCTCATGAGTGTTTCAGGGATTGATAAGCGTTATTCGCTTGATAGCGATGTACTCATAACCGATGTTGTTTTTGGCCTCAAGCGCCCCCCTCGTATTTTCGCCTAAGGGCAAAATGCGTCTTTAATTCCTAAATTTACATAGACTTTTGCCCGGATTCGTTTGCCAGCAATCACTTGCTGACGTTTAACCACGTTAACCGAGCAAAAGGCTAATTTATGAAAAATATAATATTTACCTTACTATTAAGCACGTCTCTACTTCTCCTACCTGTTGAGGGCTTTGCACAAGATGATGCTGACGAATTGCGTCATGTGTTTGTAACGGCGCTCGAACGCAACCCTGATATTCAGGCTGCACTTGCTTCAGTGAATATAGCAAAAGGAAACCTTTTACAGGCAAGATTAAGACCAAACCCCGAAGCAACCGTAGAGATGGAAAATTTTGGTGGCAATGACCAGTTTTCTGGTACAGGCATGGCTGAAGTCACCTACGGGATTGAACAGGAGCTAGAAATTGGGGGCAAGCGTCGTTACCGTCGAGAGGTCGCCAATTATGAGCTTCAAATCACTCAGGAACAAACGATAGCTGATATCTTAGGCATACTGGCAAACATTCACCAAGCTTATGCCGAACTAAATATTGCGCATCAAAGGCTTAATCTGGCAGAAAAACGACTTGAACTGGCCAATAAAACGCATTTGGCAGTCAAGGGGCGTGTAAAGGCTGCCGCTGCATCTGATATTCAACACACTAAGGTTGATATTGAGCAACAAGCTGCTGAAATAGAGAAAACAGCTGCTTTAGAGATTTTTGAATCATCTAAAGCTCGGTTTGAACGCCTACTTTCTGGGAATGTGGATGAGCTAGGCTTTGAGTATAAGCCCTTATTGACAGTTATAGACTTGCCAGAAAAAGAAGACCTGCTGGCTGCAATACAGGAATCCCCTCTAGCACTTATTGCGGGTCTAAAAAGGCTTCAGTCTAAGAGCAGAATTGATCTAGCCCGGGCAAACGCAATTCCCAACCCTCGGCTGGGTTTAGGCGTTCGTCGGTTTAACGAAACAAACAGTAACGCATTGATTGCGAGTATTTCTATACCATTGCCATTCTTTAATCGTAACCAGGGAAATATTGCTTCTGAACGTGCTAAAAGCTTTAAAGCTGAATATGAAGCAGAGGCGGCTATCCTGTCATTAAAAGAATCGGCTGAATTGATTTATGCACAAATTCTGGCCGCGTCAAATGCAGTCAAACGTTATCAGGATGAAATTATTCCAAGCGCTCTTAGAGCCTATAACCAAGCTTCTGAAGGGTATGGGTTAGGACGGTTCTCATTCTTGGAATTGTTGGATGCTCAGCGCACTCTTTATGAAATGCAAGAAGCTCATTTGAATAGTCTTCTGCAATTTCACCAAGCCCAGGCGCAAGTTGATTTTCTTATGAGCGCTCATGCTGAGCTCATTCAATAAACAATTTCTTTAAAATAGGAGAGACCCAAGAATGAAATATTATTTATTACTAGCCGCAATATTTGGTTGGTTGATGACGCCCATCATAACTGTATCTGCACACGCAGCGGATGCTTATCCGGAAACTGTTGAAAAGCACGATGAAGCCGAAGACCATGCGCATGCTGATGGGGATGAGCATAACGAACATGGTGAGGAAACTGATAATCATGAGGACCATGGTCATGATGCCCATCAAGAACAAGATGATCACGATGGTCATGGGCATGGCTCGACAAAACCTGAGGAAGGTCATGAAGAAGGTGAAGATGAACATGGAGAACATGAGGAAGGTAAAGCTGAAATAGCGCCTGAATCTGTTCAGCCCATGGGCATTGTTATTAATACAGCTGCTCCAGCTATGGTAAGCCAGACAATACCGCTAACAGGTCGTATTACTCTGAATCAAAATACGAGAGCAGATGTTCGTGCTCGTTTTGAAGGGATCGTGCGGAGC
Organism: Kordiimonas sp.; assembly: GCF_965216265.1. Taxonomy (GTDB): domain Bacteria; phylum Pseudomonadota; class Alphaproteobacteria; order Sphingomonadales; family Kordiimonadaceae; genus Kordiimonas. Next base: position 458,458 of record NZ_OZ244153.1, on the reverse strand, counting down.
GTTAATGTTAATTTGGGAGAGCGCGTTGAAAAAGGGCAAGTTCTGGCGGTTGTTGAATCGAATGAAAGTCTTCAGGATTACAATGTTAAAGCACCAATCAACGGCGTTGTTCTGGAGCGCAATACCAATATCGGCGATGTTGCTAATGGTGATGTGCTTTTTGTGATTGCAGACCTTTCTAACGTATGGGCCAAATTTCATGTATTCCCCCGTGATGCCGATTATGTCGAGAGCGGGCAACGTGTTTCTATTCATACGCTCGAAGGGGATAAAACCGCTATGGGCAAAATCGATATGTTGTTTCCTACGGCCGATGAATTAACCCAAACGCAAATTGCAATTATTGTTCTGCCTAATCCAGAACGAATATGGAAGCCTGGCATGACCATAGAGGGTGATGTGCGTGTTGCTGAAACTGAAGCGCAAATAGCCGTGAAAGCGAGCGCCTTGCAAAAAATGGAAGAACTGGGTGATGTAGTTTTCGTCAAGGAAGGGAACTCATTTATCCCCCGGCCAGTGAAAACAGGTCGCAAAAATGACGGTTACGTTGAAATTATTCAGGGGCTTAAAGTTGGTGAGGCTTATGTTTCTGACGGAAGTTTTATCGTCAAGTCAGATATTTTGAAAGCCACCGCAGCGCATTCTCATTAAAAATGAATAATAATGAAGAGAAAATTTCCATGTTAGAAAATATTGTTTCCCTATCTATACGCCATCGTTGGTTGGTGATGATTGTTGTGCTGTGCTTATGCGCTCTTGGCATTTACAATTTTAATCGTCTTCCGATTGATGCTGTTCCTGATATTACGAATGTGCAAGTGCAAATTAATACTGAGGCAGCAGGATATTCGCCGTTAGAAGTCGAGCAGCGTATCACATTCCCGATTGAAACGGTCTTGGCGGGTATCCCTAAACTTGACCATACTCGCTCATTGTCTCGTTATGGCCTATCGCAAGTAACGGTCATTTTTGAAGATGGCACAGATATTTATTTTGCACGTCAACTTATCAGTGAAAAACTTCAGCAAATAAAAAGTGAAGTGCCAGAAGGAATAGAGCCAATCATGGGGCCTGTCTCAACAGGTCTTGGGGAAATTTTCTTCTATACAGTTGAAGCTGGAGAAGGTGCAAAAAAGGAAGACGGATCAGCTTACACTCCGATGGATTTATTAACCATACAGGAATGGATCATTGTACCGCAGCTTCGTAACTTAAAAGGCGTGGTTGAGGTCAATACGATTGGTGGGTATGAACAACAATTCCATGTGACACCTTATCCCGAACGGTTGCTTAGCTATGACTTGACAATTCATGATGTTTTACAAGCTCTTGAGAAGAACAACGATAACGTCGGCGCGGGTTATATCGAACGCAACGGAGAGCAATATCTAGTTCGTATTCCAGGTCAGGTTGAGAGCATTGAAGATATAAATAAGATCATTCTTGCAAAGCGTGATGAGGTCACTATCCGTATTGGCGATGTTGCCGATGTTAAACTAGGTTCACCTTTACGAACAGGTGCTGCAACTGAGAACGGACGTGAAGTTGTGCTTGGTACGGCCATGATGCTGATGGGAGAAAACTCACAAGATGTGGCCCAACGGGTTGGAAAAAAACTTGAAGAAATTGCTTCCAGCCTGCCTGAAGGCGTCGTGACGAATGCAGTTTATGACAGAACAACATTGGTAGAGCGTACAATTAAAACAGTCGAGAAGAACCTTGTTGAAGGCGCTTTGCTCGTTATTGTTATTCTTTTCCTGCTTTTGGGTAATCTAAGAGCTGCTTTGATTACAGCGGCGGTTATTCCGATCTCTATGCTGATGACAATTACAGGCATGGTCGAAAACAAGGTATCTGGTAATTTGATGAGCCTTGGCGCGCTGGATTTTGGTCTGATTGTTGATGGCGCGGTTATCATAATGGAGAACTGTATTCGTCGTTTCGGCATGGCACAGCACCAGTTAGGGCGCTTGCTCAGCAAGGAAGAACGCTTTGATCTAGCGGCAAAAGCCACAGCAGAAGTTATCAAGCCCAGTATTTTTGGCGTGATTATTATTACGGTTGTTTATTTGCCGATCTTTGCCCTGACGGGTGTTGAAGGTAAGATGTTCCACCCGATGGCTTTAACGGTTGTGATGGCATTGCTTTCCGCTTTGGTATTATCACTCACTTTTGTGCCTGCAGCAGTTGCTACATTTATCACTGGCAAAGTTGATGAAAAGGAAGGTCGCATTATCGGAGGTGCTAAAAAAGGGTATGAGCCCTTGCTAAGATTTACGCTTCGTCGGCCTTTACCTGTTATTAGTTTTGCTGTTGCTTTAGTCGTTGTCAGCTTGTTTGGGGCCACAAGGATGGGGGCAGAGTTTGTTCCCTCGCTTGATGAGGGAGACATTGCCATACAGGCTCTTCGCGCGCCTGGTACATCATTGACTCAATCTGTAGAGATGCAGTTTAAACTTGAAGAGGAGGTCATGAAATTTCCTGAAGTGCGAACAATTATTGCGCGTATCGGGACAGCAGAAGTTGCCACAGATGCAATGCCACCAAATATCGCTGATATTTATGTTTTGCTTAAGCCTCGTGATGAATGGCCAAATCCTGATAAGTTAAAAGCCGATTTGATTGAGGAAATGGAAATTGCGCTTGAGAAAGTGCCGGGCAGTGCCTATGAATTCTCTCAACCCATCGAACTCCGCTTTAATGAATTGATATCGGGTGTAAGGAGTGATCTAGCCGTAAAGATTTATGGCGATGATATGGATCAGCTTTTAGCTTCCGCGCAAGATATTGAAAAAGTTTTGCGTTCAGTTTCTGGAGCAGCAGACGTCAAGGTTGAACAAGTTACAGGTCTTCCCACGCTCAGCGTCGTTCCTGACCGTAAACGTCTAGAGCGTTATGGATTAAATGTGGCCGATGTCCAAGAAGTGGTGGAAGTTGCCATGGGTGGTCGTGAAGCTGGTGTTCTTTATGAGGGCGATAGACGCTTTGACATTGTTGTGCGCTTGCCGGAACATTTACGCAGTGACATTGAAACATTGGAAAGGCTGCCTGTGCCGTTACCCCTTGCCGAAATGGAGGGAGCTGATAGCAGGCCAGATTATGTTCCACTTAAAGAAGTTGCCGACCTAAACATTGCTTTTGGCCCTGCACAGATCAGCCGAGAAAACGCCAAACGTCGTATTACTGTAACAGCAAATGTTAGAGAGCGAGACCTTGGTAGCTTTGTAGCTGAACTTCAGGAGGCAGTAAAAACTCAAGTAAGCCTTCCTTCTGGTTATTGGGTTGAATATGGGGGGACGTTTGAGCAGCTTATCTCGGCTAAAACAAGACTGATGATTGTTGTTCCTATTGCACTAGCCCTGATTTTCGGCCTGCTATTTATGGCGTTTAACTCTGCGCGTGCCGCACTGGTGATTTTCTCTGGCGTGCCATTGGCTTTAACAGGTGGTATAGCGGCTTTGATGCTTCGCGATATTCCGCTGTCAATTTCTGCAGGGGTTGGTTTTATTGCCCTGTCTGGTGTGGCAGTCTTGAATGGCGTGGTGATGATTTCCTTCATCCGTGATTTGCAGGCCAAAGGTAGAGCACTTGATGAAGCGATTATTGAAGGCGCTTTGACGCGTCTGAGACCTGTTCTGATGACAGCACTTGTGGCCTCTCTTGGGTTCGTCCCGATGGCCTTTAATGTCGGCGCAGGCTCAGAAGTGCAAAGGCCACTGGCGACTGTTGTCATCGGTGGGATTATATCCTCAACCATCCTGACATTGTTGGTTTTGCCAGCTCTGTATAAGTTCTTCCCAGGGAAGAATTTTCTGAAAAACCGTAGAAAGAAAAAAGAGGCGCGGTATGGGGCATAATCATCACCATAGCGACCCCTCTCAAATAGGCGAGCGCCGCCTTTGGTGGGCGGTGCTTGCCAATATCCTTTTAACATTTGCTCAAATTATCGGTGGGGCTGTATCAGGCAGTTTGTCACTAATTGCTGATGCACTGCATAATTTCAGTGATGCCGCCTCGCTTCTTATTGCGCTGGTTGCGATACGCATAGGCCGTAAACCACCCGATCAGTTCAAAACATTCGGCTATAAGCGTGCGGAAACCGTGGCAGCGCTCATCAATTTAACTACGCTTATCATCATAGGCTTGTATCTATGCTATGAAGCGATCATGCGCTTTATCACGCCGGAGCCGGTGGCGGGATGGATGGTCGTTATCGTCGCCGGAATTGCATTAGCCGTTGATGTTTTTACCGCACTGCTCACTTATAGCCAGTCCAAAACCAGTATGAATATCAAGGCGGCTTTTCTGCACAACGTAACAGATGCTCTCGCATCGGTTGGTGTGATTATTGCCGGGACGCTTATCTTGCTTTATGGTTGGGTTTGGACAGATGCAGCCATGACTTTACTGATATCAGTGTATGTTCTTTACCAAGGCTTCACCGAAACTCCCAAAGTTATTCACCTCCTTATGGAAGGGGCACCAAAAGGCCTGAATATGCAGAATGTGACTTCAGTCATGGAAGCTGTTGAGGGTGTATTAAATGTTCATCATGTGCATGTGTGGCAGCTTGATGAACATCGTAATGCTTTAGAAGCTCACGTAGTGTTGGAAAAAGAGGCTGACATGGATGCGCTGAAAAAATGCCTTAAAAAACTGCTTCAAGATAAATTTGAGATAGAACATTCGACACTCGAATTTGAAAATAACATATGTAGTTCTCATTCTGACCTCAGGAATGTTTAGTACGCCCTGTTTTTTTGTCATTTAGGTTTGAAAATCTTGCTGTTCATCTTTTCGACCACATCACGGGTATGATCCTCAGACAGGTGAGAGTAGCGTTTCACCATTTGAAGGGTATTGTGGTAATCAGGGCTGGAGTTGGTCTGGTTCGATCAGTCTGTAGCTGGTGCTTCGGCCACCACCGGGATTTTGAAGCAGAATGCCAGTTTCAAGCAGCTCTCGAATGTCGCGTAAGGCAGTGTCGGTCGAGCACTTGGCGAGCCTGGCATATTTTGATGTGTTCAGATGGCCTTGCCAGCCATCTTCCAGCATCCGGTTGATGACCAGCCGCTGCCGTTCGTTCACGGGATTGTGGTTGGCCTTGTCCCACAGCTTGGCCTTATAGAGGACCGCTTCAAGCGTTTCTTCGGCTCTGTCAAAGGCCCGGCCCAAGCAGTTCAAAAACCAGTTCAGCCAGGGCGTTATATCGAGCCCACCTCGCTGCTGCGCTTCAAGCTGATCATAGTAATCTTTTCGTTCCGTCTCGATCTGGGCGGACATGCTGTAAAAGCGACCCTTGCTTTTGTCAGCACGCGCAAGTGACATATCTGCGATTGCGCGCGCAATACGGCCATTCCCATCTTCAAACGGGTGGATCGTGACAAACCAGAAATGGGCGATTCCAGCCCGGAGAACGGGGTCGGTCGAAGAAGGTGTGTTGAACCATTCCAGAAACTTTGCCATTTCAGTTGGCAGCCTATTGGCATCGGGGGCTTCAAAATGGACCTTTTCCCGCCCATAAGGGCCTGAAACCACCTGCATGGCACCGGCACTCGATGGTCGCCAGCCACCTACGGTAATTTTCTGCATGCCGCTGCGGCCAGTAGGGAAAAGAGCTGCGTGCCAACCGAAAAGTCGGTTGCTGGTCAATGGTTCTGAAAAGTTCTGAGTGGCATCAAGCATCATTTCCACGATGCCTTCCACATTTCGGCTTGATGAGACGAGGCCACCCACATCAAGGCCAAGGTGGCGGGCAATAGACGAACGGACTTCGTCAGGGTTTAGGTCTTCACCCTCAATCGCTGATGATTTAACAACATCGTCGGTCAGGGTCTTGAGGCTTGCTTCCTGCCTTAGAACGAAGCCCAAACCTTGCATCCGGCCAACCAGTTGCCCTTCTCGATAGCGTAAAGCAGCCAATTCTGTGGACAGTTTATCACTGTCCCAGATTAAATTTGGCCAATCTGTGTTCTCATGAATAAAGGGCATATTTGACGCACCTCCTGCGGTGATTATATTATTCATTTACCGCAAACGCAACAATCATCGCAAATTATGCGGTGAATATGGTGCGTATTTGCCGCAAAATGCGTAAAACCGAGGGGGCGGACACGCGTAATATAGCCGTTTTTGGAGATGGCAATCGGGCTATATGCAGAACTGGTTAAGTCCCCTTGTGTTTTTCAATCTGATACGTAGGGCTGTTGCAATCGTCTAATTAGGATTATAGCAACGTCCAATTAGTATTTCATAACCGTCTGATTAGGGTTTATTGAGCGGCAATTCAGGATGGATGGACTAGCTTTTCGGCTTAAAAATCTTGCTGTTCATCTTTTCGACCACATCACGGGTATGATCCTCAGACAGGTGAGAGTAGCGTTTGACCATCTGGAGGGTTTTGTGGCCAAGCACTTCGGCAATCTCAAGCTGGCTAGCACCGTTCATGGCGAGGTAGCTGGCGGCACTGTGGCGCAGATCATGGAAACGGAAATCCACAATGCCAGCTTTATCGCGGGCGTTTTCCCAAGCCTTACGAATATCAATAGGTTGTTTCCCGTCGGTACGCGGGAAAATGAAGTCTGAGCCATTTTCCATGTTCGCTACATAGTCCTTGCGCCAGTCTAGGTGATCCAGCAGCACATCTTTCAAATAACCGACAATCGGCACCTTGCGGGTTTCGCGGTTTTTGGTTTCGCGCAGAATGGCCACCTGGCGGTCAAGGTCCAGGTCTTTGAGCTTCAGCTTTAAAATCTCATTCTTTCGTGCGCCGGTGGATAAGGCAAAGACCACCACAGCGTATAGCTGAGGGTTCGGGCTGGCCTTGCAGGCGGCAAGTAAGGCCTGGCGTTCATCATCATCCAGAAAGCGCACACGCTCTTTATTGGCCTTGGTAATGCGGCCAACACCCTGCATGGGGTTCGCAGCACCCAACCAACCCCACTTTTGGGCATGGTTCAGCAGGATTTCCAGATTGTCACGATAGTGCTTCACGGTTTTGGGTGACTTGGGCTTGTTTGGCTTTTGCCCTTCTTCAAGCAGCTCGCGCTGGTCGCCAGCATTTTTAAGCTCGGCAACCTTCTTGCTGATAATCTCATGAGTGAGGAAGGAGAGGGCATAACTGCCCAGTTCCCGTTCCCAGTGGTTCAGATAGGTATTTTCCACCCGTTGGCTTGACGGGGCCTTATGGGGCAGCACATCTTCACGATATTTATTGATAACGTCGGCCAGGGTTTGTTTTTTGGCCTGCGTTGAAACATTGCGGAACTCGCCATCGGCAATTTGCGTTTCGATACGTTTGGCCCATGTTTGGGCATCGGTCAGGCGTTTGAATGTTTTGGCTTGGACAGGATAGCCATGCACCCGAACACGGGCGCGGTAGCTCACGCCTTTTTTGCCAACACGTTTATCAATAACTGCCAAACTTCCATCCTCATATGTTTTGAATATGATCGCACTCTATCACATATGAAGGTCGTCACAAACATTTTTGGACCAAATTTGGACCACTAAACCATAAAAAATGGCAATAAATGACAATAAGCCACAGTAAGGTGTGTTTTATAAATATATGAAAAACAACAATAAATAAGTATGTGAATTATTGTGAGTTATAGTTACCTTAAATCTCATAACCTGAAGGTCGTAGGTTCAAATCCTACTCCCGCAACCAATGAAACAAAGGTCCACCCTCGGGTGGGCCTTTTGTTTTATATGGTAGGTGGAGCGGGTGAATGCACATACCGGTTCGGACGGAAACATGTTGCAAAACAACATGTTGGAGACAACACAAGAGCGCAGCTCGAAGTGGTAAATCCTACTCCCGCAACCAATGAAACAAAGGTCCACCCTCGGGTGGGCCTTTTGTTTTATATGGTAGGTGAAGCCGGTGAATGAATACACCGGTTCGGGCGGAAACACGTTGAAAAACAACGTGTTGGAGACAACGGAGCAAGCGAAGCGGCGACGGTAAATCCTGCTCACAAAACCATTAAAAAGGCAGTAACCTCAAAAGGTTACTGCCTTTTCTCGTTTGTGCAGGGCAGGATTCGAGCTACCATGGGTAAGCTGACGGTAAGCGTTAAAACGGTCTTTTTTGTGCTATCATTCATGCCAGCACGTCTGAATTCTTTCCAGCCTTCATTTTGGGGTCGTCCACCATACGGTGGGCGGCTCTTTAACTTTGTCCCGGAGAGATACGGATTTTACACCTCGTAAAACAGGATAACAGACTGTTTTACATAGGTTCTTTGCGAAGCTGACGAACCACGAAGTGGTGAGACTAATCCTACTCACAAATCCAGAACCCCGATCAACAAAAAACCCCGGTCCGGTGGACCAGGGCTTTTAATTGGTTTTGTGAGTAGGATTTACCGTCACCGTGAGCGGTGAGATGTACCAAGGAGCTAAGCTTATCAACCGGTTTGTATATTCTGATGTCACGCCTGATAGCTTCAGCATGAGAACCGAAGCGTTGGACGATGGCGGCGTAACCTCGAGGGACGGAGGATACAAGGTGCATGCTGTTCGCATTGAATCATAACGATACCGTGCTTTCTAGCGATGCATCGAGGAATTAACTGACTGATTCATATATAAAATACGTTAATATTATGTTTTCTAATCGTTTTTATAGATTAATGAGATCAGATCATTCAATTTCAGATTAGAAAAACTTTAGTTTATCGGTAAGAGCTCCTAATTGAGGAGGGAAGACCGATGCTTAGACATTCATTATCCGCCATCGCGATACTCGCGGTAGGCCTTTCAACAGCAGTACCAGTAACCGCAGTTGCAGCCGAGGAAACCGTTGCGACCAACTCATTCTGGTGGCCAAACCGGCTCAATCTTGAGCCCCTGCGCCAGAGCGATGAAGTGGCAGACCCGATGGGTGTAGCCTTCGATTATGAGAAAGAATTCCAGTCGCTTGACCTTGATGCCTTGAAAAAGGAAATAGAGCAGGTGATGACCACGTCGCAAGACTGGTGGCCAGCCGATTATGGCCACTATGGTCCGTTTTTCATTCGCATGGCGTGGCACAGCGCAGGCACATACCGTTTGTTTGACGGACGTGGAGGCTCCGATGGTGGCATGCAGCGATTTGCGCCGCTCAACAGCTGGCCAGATAACGCGAACCTAGACAAGGCGCGCCGCCTTTTGTGGCCGCTCAAGCAAAAATATGGCAGCAAAATCTCCTGGGGCGACCTGATGGTGCTTGCGGGTACAGTTGCCATGGAATCCATGGGCTTCAAGACCTTTGGCTTTGCTGGCGGCCGGGTAGACAAATGGCAGCCGGAGGAAGTTTTCTGGGGGCCGGAAGGCGAGTGGCTTGGCAGCAGCCGTCACACAGCAGACCGGAAGCTCAAGGGGCCGCTTGCCGCAACCCGCATGGGTCTCATTTACGTGACCCCGGAAGGGCCAAACGGCAACCCTGACCCACTACTGGCTGCGAAAGATATTCGCGACACCTTTGGCCGCATGGCGATGAGCGACGAGGAAACGGTTGCCCTGATTGCAGGTGGTCACACCTTTGGTAAAGCGCACGGTGCCGCAGACCCAGCTAAACATGTGGGCGCCGAGCCGGAGGCAGGAAGCCTTGAAGAACAGGGCCTTGGCTGGAAAAGCTCTTACAAGAGCGGCAAGGGTGCCGACACGATCACAAGTGGCCTTGAAGGTGCGTGGACCATCAGTCCGGCTGAGTGGACCCACAACTACTTGGAAAACCTCTTCATGTTCAACTGGGTGAAAACCAAAAGCCCAGCGGGTGCCACACAGTGGGTGCCTGATGATGAGACCGCTTCCAAATTTGTGCCAGATGCGCACGACCCGATGAAACGCCACGCGCCCATCATGTTTACAACAGATCTGGCCCTGAAGTTTGACCCTGAGTACCGCAAAATCTCCCAGCGTTTCCTTGATAACCCCGAAGAGTTTGAGTTGGCCTTTGCCAAAGCTTGGTTCAAGCTCACACACCGTGACATGGGCCCACGCACGCGGTATCTCGGATCTATGGCGCCAGATGAAGCCTTAATCTGGCAGGACCCAGTGCCTGAGGTGGATTACACGCTGGTGGATGACGCAGACATTGCGAAGCTGAAGACACAAGTGCTGTCGTCTGGTCTGACCGTACCTGAACTGGTGCGAACAGCATGGGCCTCTGCCTCCAGCTTCCGAGGCACGGATATGCGTGGCGGTGCAAATGGTGCCCGTGTTCGCCTTGCCCCTCAGAAAGACTGGGCAGCCAATAACCCGGCTGAACTCGCGAAAGTGCTGAAGACGCTTGAGGGCATTCAGGTTGATTTCAACAAGGCACAATCGGGTGGCAAAAAAATCTCCCTCGCTGATCTGATCGTGCTGGGTGGTGCTGCCGCTATCGAACAGGCTGCCGGGAAGGCCGGGTATGACGTGACAGTGCCGTTTACGCCGGGTCGTACTGATGCAACGGCTGAGATGACAGATGCGCCTGCGTTTGATGTGCTTGAGCCAACAGCAGATGGTTTCCGCAACTATTATGAGGGGGACAACCCACGCTCACCAGCCGAAATGCTGGTTGAGAAGGCGGCCTTCCTTAACCTGACAGTGCCTGAGATGACAGCGCTTGTAGGGGGCATGCGGGTGTTGGACGCAAACACGGGCGGTGCAAAACACGGTGTGTTTACCGACAAGCCTGGCACTCTGAGCAACGACTTTTTTGTGAACCTTCTGGATATGGGAACAGCATGGAAAAAGTCATCTGGCGCAGAGGGCATTTATGAAGGTCATGCGATAGGCGCGGGCACCGTGAAATGGACAGCCACACCGGTTGACCTGATCTTCGGCTCAAACAGTGAGTTGCGGGCCATTTCAGAGGTTTACGCCACAAATGATGCAGATCAGAAATTTGTACAGGACTTTATCGCTGCATGGACCAAGGTTATGAAGCTCGACCGGTTCGACCTCTAAACCGGCTTAACCCGAGTAAAATCAGGGGCCTTTCGGGGCCCCTTTTTTGTTCTAGTTCCGCACCGGGCTCGGCACCACGGCGTCATCCTCTTCAAGCTTGGTGATTTTGAAATTCAGCATGCCGTATAGCACGGCCATAAATGGGCTGATGAGATTGAAGAAGGCGTAAGGGGCATATGCGAAAGTCGCCACGCCCAATGTGGTGGCCATAAAGGCGCCACAGGTGTTCCAGGGCACGAGGGCCGATGTCATGGTGCCTGCATCCTCCAGCGTGCGAGAAAGGTTTTCAGGCGCAAGGCCGCGACGCTTGAACTCCATCATATACATGCGGCCGGGCAGCACGATCGAGATATACTGGTCGGCGGCAATGATGTTGATGCCGATGGCGGTGAGCACTGTGGTCAGGATCAGAGACCCTGTGCCGCGAACGCCTTTGAGCGCGCTGTAGACGATACGGCCCAGAAAACCTGTTTTTTCCATCACGCCACCAAACGTCATGGCAGCGATGATCAGCCACACTGTGTTGAGCATGCTGCTCATGCCACCACGAGAGAGAAGCTCGTCGAGCGTACCGTCGCCTGTGTTGGCGCTATAGCCATTTGCCATTGCGCTCCAAAGCGCCTTGATCATCACAAAGTCGACATCCGCGCCGCCACCAAATGCGACTGTTGCTTCGGGCTGAAATATCACCGCGACAATGCCACCAACAACCGCACCTATGGTGATGGTGGGTAGGGCAGGCACTTTTTTGATCGCGAGCGCCAGCAGCACGATCAGCGGAATAAAGGCAGGGAAGCCTATGTTGTAGGTGTCGTCCAGCAGTGTACGGGTCATTTCAATGCTGGCGACGGTGCCTTCGGATACTTCCTGCCCCCAGCTGATCCAGGTAAACAGGATGAAGGAAATGACCAGCGACGGTGTGGTTGTCCACACCATGTGGCGGATATGAACAAAGAGATCCACGTTCACCATCGCTGGCGCAAGGTTGGTAGAATCTGACAGCGGCGACATCTTGTCCCCAAAATAGGCGCCAGAGATAACCGCGCCCGCTGTAATTTCAGGTGACAGGCCTAAAATACGGGATATGCCGACAAGCGCGAGGCCTACGGTGGCGGCGGTTGTCCATGAACTGCCAATTGAGACGGCCACACAAGCGCAGATGATAAGCACCGCCGGGTAAAAGAAACCGGGGTCCAGGACACCAAGGCCCAGGTAGATAATAGCGGGTGCTGTGCCTGCAAGCATCCAGCTCCCGATCATCGAACCTACCATCAGGAGAATCAAGCAGGCCTTCATGGCGAGCATGATGCCGTCTAGGACAGCGTTTTCCAGCACCTCGTACGACTGGCCGCGCCACAGGCTCAGGCCAATGCCAATGGCACCCGAGAACATGAGCGCCAACTGGTTCGGCCCGGATGAAGACGAATCCCCAAACAGCAAAACCGCGCCGGTGAGCATGATAACAAGGCAGAGCAGGGGGATAAGTGCGATCCAGAGCGGAATATTGTTATGATTGTTTTCACTGGTATTATTGTTGTCCGCCACGGAAGCTCCCCCGAAATTCATTTTTGGATTAATTCTTTATTGTGGTTCAGCCGCAATACCGCAGCCTGATCATCCCCACGCACATCTTGCCGATTTTGGCTCGGCGTGCCAGCGATTTTTGGGCGAAAGCCTATTTCTACACTGGTGGAGAGATTGGCCCTGAATGAGGGAACGGAGTCGGCTTTTGGACGCAGAGAGGGCCTATTTAGTGCCAATATGGCTGAATAGGTGGCAGGGCCGCCGAAAAATACACGAACTGGACAGAGTGTTATGCATTGATATTGCTGGGGAATTTCATTTATGTGACAGCGCTGTCAGAAATTTATGGACATATTGTGGCGGTATTGTTATCAAAAAAGAGACAGCGCTGTCATTATGTGCGGGAAGTGTAATGGCGTGCGTCGGGGAAACGCTTATCAGAGTGAGGGAAGGTATATGAGAGCTCGAAGCTTATACTATGGCTCTGTTGCGAGTACGATGTCATTGATACTCGCTTCAGTGTCTGCGTCTGCGGCCTATGCGCAAGAGAGCGCGTCTGCGGACGAAAATATGGATGAATTGGAAGAAATCGTCGTAACCGGTATTCGTGGCAGCTTGCAGCGCGCGATGGATATCAAACGCGACAGCCGCGGTATTGTTGACGCGATCAGCGCTGAGGACATGGGTAAATTCCCTGATACAAACCTCGCGGAATCGTTGCAGCGTATCACCGGTGTTTCCATTGACCGGGTAAATGGGGAAGGCAGCAAGGTAACCGTTCGCGGTTTTGGTCCTGACTTCAACCTCGTGACCCTGAACGGCCGCCAGATGCCGGTTTCTTCGCTTGAAGATACCAACGCATCCAGCTCCCGTTCTTTCGATTTTGCTAATCTCGCCGCAGAAGGTGTTGCAGGCGTTCAGGTTTATAAAACCGGGCGTGCCGCAATCCCAACGGGCGGTATTGGTTCCACTATTAATATCCAGACAACGCGGCCGCTCAATTCACCTGGCATGAAAGCCAGCATTGGCGCCAAAGCGGTTATGGATACATCTGAGCTGGACGGCACTTCTGTAACGCCGGAATTCTCCGGCATCTACAGCAACACATTCGCTGAAGACAAGTTTGGTGTGGCTCTGTCTGGTTCATACCAGAAGCGTAAATCAGGCTATACGCAGGCGAATGCTGGCTGGCGCGGTGCCTTTGCGGGTGAACAGAACGACTGGGGCACGCTGCCGCAGATTCCTGCCGGTGGTACAGAAGATGATATCAATGTCACCAACCGCCCTGGCCCAGGTGATTTCTACGCCACCACGCAGAACATGGCTTATTCCATGACCGCCATTGACCGCGAGCGGATCAATGGCCAGCTAACGATGCAGTATCGCCCTGTTGATACCGTGACAGCCACGGTGGATTACACTTATTCACAGAACAAGGTTGCGACGGAACGTCACGATATGTCCGTTTGGTTCAACCACGGCGCCACAACAAGCGAATGGACCGATGGTCCGGTTGCTGGTGCGATTGTGTATGCCGAGGACTTCGGCGCAAGCCCAACTGACCTGTCGTTTGGTGCGGCTGAGTTCGCGACCAAAAACGAAAATAAATCCTTCGGCGCCAACATTGAGTGGGCACCAACGGACCGTTTGACACTTGAGCTGGATTATCACAATTCAAGCGCTGAATCCGGTGCTGATAGCCCATACGGTAGCCATGTTGCACTGGGTACAGCGGGCTTTACCGTGCAGTCTCAATCAATTGATTTTTCAGAGGAACTTCCTGTTCTCTCTCTTACACAGATTGATGGCCTGACCGGTGTGGATACTTCACGCATCGTCTCTAGCGGTACAAGTTTCCGTAACAGCTATATGCGGACAGAGGTTGAACAGTTCCAGTTCCGGGGCTCCTGGGAATTTGATGCTGGCATCGTTGATAGCGTTGATTTTGGCGCAGCCTATACTGAGAACAACGTGCGTTCGGCTTATGCAAACGTTCAGCGTGATACATGGGGCGGCGCAGGCCCAGCTTCTGACATGCCAGACGATATTTTTGAGATCATTTCCGTTGCAGACAAGTTTGATAAGCTCAGCGGTAGCGACAACCCCGACCTGTTTAATGAGTGGGTTGTTTATGATTTCGAAACGATGGTTGGCTTGATCGATGATCTCTATGGTGCTTGCGGTGGTAACGGGCAGTGCTCGTCTGACGACTTCACGACCGACCGCCGCACGAAGGAAGAAAGCAAGTCTGCTTATCTTCAGGTCAACAGCAGCTTTGACATGGGTGATGTGCCTGTGAATATCGTTGCAGGCCTGCGCTACGAGGAAACGGACGTTACATCGGCAGCACTTGTGCCGGTTGCAACAGGCACCCAGTGGGTGGCCGCAAACGAAGCGGTTGTTATCTTCTCTGGCGATCAGGACTTCACCGAGCTTGAGGGCAACTACAAGAACTGGTTGCCGTCTGTCGATGTTGACTTCCAACTGATGGATAACGTTGTGTTCCGGGCTTCCTATAGTGAGACAATCGCTCGTCCGCGCTATGACGATATCCAGGGTGGTCAAACCATCAACGAGATCTTCCGTGTAGGTGGTGGTACCGGTAGCCAGGGTAACCCAGCACTTCTGCCGTTCAAATCCAAGAACCTGGATTTCAGCGCTGAGTGGTACTATGACGACGCGAGCTATTTCGCAGCAGGATACTTCCGCAAGGACGTGAAAAACTTCATCGGTACCGACGTGATTACGGCCCAACCGTTCGGCCTGCCCACACCGTTTGGTGGCCAGCGTTATAACGATGCTGTCGCGGCTGTTGGAAGCAATGACCTTACAGCAATCCGTAACTGGATTTTCGCGAACGCAGACCCAAGCACGTTCGAGATCACAGGGGTGGATTCAAACGGCAATACCACGGGTAATATCTTTGGTGTACCGGGTGAAGATCCTACGCTTGATATCACCGTCACGATCCCGTCGAACCAGCGCTCTGCTGAGCTGAATGGTTGGGAGTTCGCTCTCCAGCACACATTCGGTAACAGCGGCTTCGGTGCGATCCTGAACTATACGATCGTGAACGGTGACATTGGATTTGATAACCTGACTGAGTGGAACACGGAACAGTTTGCCCTGTTCGGCCTCAGCGATACAGCCAACATTATCGGTTTCTACGATAAAGACGGCCTTCAGGTTCGTGTTGCCTACAACTGGCGTGATGAATTCCTTTCAGGCATCATTCAGGGTGAATACGCCGTACGTCAGCCAATCTATGTTGAGGCATATGGGCAGTTTGATGTGAATGTCAGCTATGACATCACCGATCAGATTACCGTATTTGCTGAAGGCATTAACGTGACAGGTGAAACGACACGTTCACATGGCCGGCACGAGAACACAGCGCTGTGGGTTACACAGGCTGGGCCGCGCTTCAATATCGGCGCGCGCTATAAGTTCTAGTGCATAAAAAACTGGAGAGCCGTCAGGTGTGGCGGTCTTTCCTCTTCCCGGGGGCCGTTAATTAACTTTAATTAGCGGCCTCTTGTTTTTGGGAGGTACTCGGTCGTAGCATCAGGGCAGGGTGCCTGAGCTTTTTGGCTGAGTGACGTGTGAAAGAGAGAATGAATGACGCAGCATGTTTTGTTGAACAATATCGACCATAAAGACCTGCGGGTTATCACTGACCGCTCAGTCGCGCTGGGTGATGCCATTATGAGCTGTGTCGCGTTCCCCAATGAGTTTAGAAACCTGCAGGCCCATTATCCTGTTCTTTTTCAAAAGGATGTGGACACCGGGACCTTTCAGGCAACTGTCCTTTTGGGGTTTGAACGGGGTGAAAACCTGTTCCTCACGGATAAAGGATGGAACGCTCATTACATGCCGATGGTGCTTGAGATGCAGCCGTTCCTGATCGGCACACAGCGCCGTCCCGGCGAAGAGCCGGAGCAGGTTATTCATGTAGATCTGAAAAACCCGCGCGTGAGCGATACAGAAGGCCATCCGGTCTTTTTGCCACATGGCGGTAATACACCTTACCTTGAATATATTGCGGGAATTCTGGAGCAGGTGCATATCGGCGCTTCTACAAGTGCCGCATTTTATCAGGCGGTGGATGCGCTTGGCCTTCTGGAGCCATTTGCGCTTGATATAGAGTTGAATGACGGCAGCAAAAGCCGGCTAACGGGCTTCTACACAGTGAATGAGGAAAAGCTCTACGCTCTTGGTGGTGATGATCTTAGTTCCTTGAACAAAAAGGGTTTTTTGCAGCCGCTTTTCATGGCGGTAGCGTCGCTCTCGAACTTCCGCGACCTGATCGAGCGAAAGAACCGGAGACTGTAGAATGCGCTCAGGGCTCACTCGGATCAGGGACATTGCTAACGCGTCGGAAGCTGACCTGAGCGATGACATCCTGTGTGGACAACAGCCCGTTGTTTTCAGGGGGCTCGCTGCCAGCTGGCCTTTTGTGCAGGCAGGAAAAAAATCACCCTCGGCAGCGCAGGAATATCTGACAAAGCGCTATAACGATGCCCCTCTAGTTGTGTGCCATGGCGGGCCTGAAACAAAGGGTCGACCATTTTATAACGACGATCTGTCTGGCTTGAATTTTGAGAGCCGCCAAGCATCGCTAGACTTTTTTCTCAATAAAATACAAGAACATAGCGCGGATGAAAAACCGCCACTTTTATATATCGCTTCCACAACGATTGAAGATTGCCTGCCCACTTTCAGGGCGGAGAATGATATCTTCTTGGGCGCGCGGGAGCCGCTCGCCAGTATCTGGATCGGCAACAAAACCACCATCGCCGCGCACTATGATCTGGCCGATAATATCGCTTGCGTAACGGTTGGGCGCCGCGAATTTACACTGTTCCCGCCGGAGCAGCTTGAGAACCTCTATGTCGGGCCAATCGACCTGACACCAGCGGGCCAACCCGTGAGCCTCGTGGATTTGGACAAGCCCGATTTTGATAAGTACCCGAAATTCAGGGAAGCGCTGAAGGCCGCACAGGTCGCAGACCTCGAGCCGGGGGACGCAATTTTTATCCCCAGCATGTGGTGGCATCAGGTTAAGGCATTGGATTCATTTAATGTTTTGGTGAACTATTGGTGGCGACAGTCGCCGGCCTTTATGGGCCCACCAGTGAATGCGCTAAACCTCGCCATCCTTGCGGTGCGAGATTTGCCGCCTGAGCAGAAGAAGATATGGCAAAACCTGTTTAATCATT
Organism: Kordiimonas sp.; assembly: GCF_965216265.1. Classification (GTDB taxonomy): domain Bacteria; phylum Pseudomonadota; class Alphaproteobacteria; order Sphingomonadales; family Kordiimonadaceae; genus Kordiimonas. The sequence goes on along the minus strand of NZ_OZ244153.1, from coordinate 440,774 downwards.
ATGTGTTTGAAAATACGGAAGAAAAAGTCGCGCATATCCCGGCTGAGCGGCGCGGTGTTTTGGGCCCGATCACCGATATGATGGCGCGGCGCTTGCGAGCTTATTTGTTAAACCGTTTGAACAGGTAGGTGCCTTCTTAGTGTGGCGAAACACGCCACAGTGTAGGCAAAAGTGTGACTAAAAGTGTGGCGCGGGTGTGGCGCAGGAAAATTGGGTGAGAAGGGTGTGTTTCGGGTGGAAAATATGAATAAAATCAACCGGGTAGTGATTGCGGGTGGCGGCACGGCGGGCTGGATGGCTGCGGCGGCCATGGCAAAGGTGCTTGGCAAGGCTGTTGACATTCAGCTTGTTGAATCTGACGTGATTGGCACCGTTGGTGTTGGTGAAGCGACTATCCCCACGCTCCTGACCTATAACCGGCTGCTCGGTATCAACGAGCGCGAATTTATGGCCGCAACCCAGGCCACCTTCAAGCTCGGCATCGAGTTTGAAAACTGGAAAGAGAAAAACCACAGCTACATCCACGCCTTTGGCATCACCGGCAAGGATCACTGGACGGCAGGCTTCCAGCATTTCTGGCGGCGGGGGCTGGATGTGGGCTGCGCGAGCGATTACGGCGAATATTGCCTCGAGTTAAGCGCTGCGCAAAAGGGCCGTTTTGCGCACCTCAACGAGAATGGCTTGAACTACGCCTATCATCTGGATGCCAGCCTTTATGCAAAGTTTCTGCGCACCATGGCGGAAGCGCACGGTGCCAAGCGCATAGAAGGCAAGATCGTTGATGTCACCCAGAACGGGGAAAGCGGTTATGTCACAGCCCTGACCCTTGATGACGGCAGGGTTGTTGAGGGCGACCTGTTTGTTGACTGCTCAGGCTTTCGCGGGCTTCTGATTGAGGAAACCCTGCACACCGGCTATGAGGATTGGACCCACTGGCTGCCGTGCGATAGCGCGATTGCGGTGCAAACGGAATCCGTGTCTGAGCCGATACCTTACACCCGGTCTATCGCCCACGATAGCGGCTGGCAGTGGCGTATCCCGCTACAGCACCGGACAGGCAACGGCCTTGTGTTCTGCAGCCGCTACCAGTCGGATGATGATGCCATCAAAACACTGATGGACAACATTGAAGGCAAACCGCTTGTAGACCCGCGCGTGCTCAAGTTCCGCACCGGCACACGGCGCAAGCACTGGAACAGGAACGTGGTCTCGCTTGGCCTCGCGAGCGGTTTTATCGAACCTCTTGAATCCACCAGCATCCATCTCATCCAGCGTGGTATCCTGCGGCTGATGCGCATGTTCCCGTCTGACGGCGTCAAACAGTCGGACATTGACGAGTTTAACGCGCAAACCAAGTTCGAGACCGACGGTGTGCGCGATTTTATCATCCTGCACTACCATGTGACAGACCGGCGCGACACGCCGTTCTGGCGCCAATGTGCCGGTATGGATATCCCCGATAGCCTGCAACACCGCATCGACCTGTTCAGGGAAACTGGCCGTGTGTTCAAAATGTCAGACGAATTGTTCGCCGAGAACAGTTGGACACAGGTGATGCTCGGGCAGGGCATCATGCCGGAAGGGCATCACCCGGTGGCTGATGTGATGAGCGAAGAAGAGCTTGCGCGCTTCCTCGACCACGTCAAAACCAATGTGGAACGCGCGGCCTCAAGCCTGCCAACCCACCAGCAATATATAGAGCGCTACTGCAAAGCGGCGGCGATGTGACCAGCTTGGGCACAATTGGGCGGCTTAGCCGCGCAATAGGTATAGGCCTGCTGGTGGCGTGCAGTGCAGCGGCTTGGGCTGATGAAGGGCCTCATCCCACATTTGATGAACGGATGGTTTTGCTCACGGCGGATATTGACGCTGGCAAATTCAAGCAGATCCATAGTCTTCTGGTGTATCAGGGCGGTGAGGTGGCGTTCGAACGTTACTTCAAAGGCAATGACGACTGGATCGACTTTAAAGGCGGTATCAAGCGCATACGGGGTGAAGGCGACGTTCAGTGGCATGCGAACCGCCAGCATTATATGGCGTCGGTTACCAAAACGGTGACAGCCCTACTGACCGGTATCGCGCTTGAAGAGCTTAAGCTCAGCGTGGATGCGCGCCTGGAGCCCTTGTTGCCACCTGAGCTGAAGCCGCTTCTGCAGCAGGATGCAGGCTACCTGACGCTCAAGCACCTGCTCACCATGCAGACAGGGTTCCAGTGGGATGAATGGACAGGCGATGACCTGCGAGAGGTATGGAAAACCGACGATTTTGGCAAATTTCTGCTCAAAAGGACGAACCTGGGGCCAGAGGCCCCGTGGGTTTACAATAGCGCCGTGCCGAACCTGCTGTTGCGCACGCTCGAGCATCAGCTGGCGCAGCCGCTCGGTACATGGGCGAATGAGCGCTTCTTTGGCCCGCTTGGTATCACAAATTATACATGGCACCGCCAACCAACGGGCACACCGGAAGGGTCCGCCCGGCTGCACCTCACGCCGAATGATATGCTCAAAATTGGTGCGATGATGATGAGCGGTGGCAAATATGAGGGTGAGCAGGTTGTGCCCCCAGCGTGGCTTGACGCCATGACCCGGAAGCACTGCGGCTCAGATGCAGGGGATTATGGTTACCTTACGTGGCTGCGGGAGCTTGACGGCAGGCCGTATATTTCGGCCGATGGTGACGGTGGCCAGTATATCAATATCTTCCCGCATGAAGAGGTGATCGTTGTGATGACACAAGGCAACTACCTTGAATGGCCGCTTTATGCCAACCAGGCCACCATGATCATGCGGGACTATATTTTCAATAAGCCTTAGGCAACAACTGTGTTGCCATGTTGTGCTTTCCTGCGTTCACGGGCGTGAAGCTTCAGTTCAAGCACATAGGTGCGCCAGAAGAAGGCCACACAAAACCACAGCGTGGCCAGCAGTGCACCTGCGTAGGCCACCAGTCTGAGCGGACCGCTGCCAGCAATCAGACTAATGAAGTAAAAGGCCACGCCCACTTCGCTGCCCAGAAAAAGCGTTACTGCCAGTGCGCCCAGTGTGGGTGATAGCCGCAGTTTTTTCAGCTTTCTCAGCTTGTTCATAGCTGACCTCCGCGGATGCTTTTACGTTTGCTGTTATAGTAAAGGCGGGTAGCGCTGTGCGCGCACGCCATGGGGGTACGGGATGAAAACATGTGTTTTCCCTTTGCAAATGTACTGAGGTGGAAAATTAGGCCGTCCGCACACAAGGTGCCGGGCGGGCCTTAACTGATATTTTGCGAAGGGAAGGAGGTGCGCGTGTGCCGTTAGCGCTTTGCTGTGAGCTTGCTGGAAGGGTAGCCAGATTTTCTGGCGCTATGGCGCGAAGGCTGGCAACGAATTGCTGATGTATATCAAAGGAAGGCGCCAAACCGCAAAGCTCACGGTCGTCACCGTCACGGGTGTTGTCGGGTTGAGCCTTCTGCGGGATGAACTGGCTAGTGACGTTAGCCGCCTCTATCACCTCATTGGCGGGGCCAGTAACAGCATTGAGCGTTGCTTCACCCGCGAAGGCAGTCTGCGCGTGGCTGACCGGCGCAGTAAACAACATGCACAGCAAGGCGGCAAAAAGCCGGAAGGCCTTGCCGCTATATATGTTCATGTTTTTGCCGTGCTGCCGCATGGGACCTCAACGCTTAACTGCTGTTACTGCTAAATGGTGTTTGGGCGGTTGATTGTGAATAGTCCAGCCAAAAATAGCCTGAGGGCCCATTCCCGCCCCTTAATCGCCTATTCCGGCGCTTGCCAAACCTTAACCCAGTCAATCTCATATCGGGCAGGGAAGGCGGCTTCATCAACACCTTCTGCGCCGCCCCAATCACCGCCTACAGCCAAATTGAGGATGGCATAAAAAGGCTGGTCGAAAGGCCATTCGGCAGAGGTCGAGCCGTCTTCACGGGCAAATGCGTAAAACTCAGCACCGTCGATAAACCATTTCATGCCTGCCGCGTCCCACTCAACGGCGTAAGTATGAAACTCGGTTGAGGCTGTCTCAACCAGCGTTTCGCCGCCTTTTTGGGTGCCAATGCGGTGGTTGTAGGCCTCGGTGTGGATGGTGCCGTGCACATGGTCTTGGTTGTAACCAACATGCTCCATGATATCGATCTCGCCAGACTTGGGCCAGCTGCCGTAGGTGTTGGTCATAGGCATCATCCAGAAAGCAGGCCATGTGCCTACGCCGTTTGGCAGTTTGGCGCGCATGGATATTTTGCCGTATTTCCAGCCCCCAAGCGGTTGCGTGGTGATCTTGGCTGAGGTGAAGCCTTCTCCCGCCTTATGGGCCTCAATAATCAGCATGCCGTCTTCGGTGCGCAGGTTGCGGGCGTGGCCCTTGTAGGTCTGCAGCTCATTATTGCCAAAACCGCAATGGTCCGGGCAGCCGTTGCCTTCCACCACATGCCATGAGCGCTTATCCAAAATGCCATCAAAATCATCCTGCCACACAAGGGTCATGGCTTCGCCTGCAATTGCGGGCACGCTGAAAGCGGCGAGGAAGAAAGCGGTGATGGTACGCATAAGGGCCTCCATAGGGTTGGTTATTTCAGGCGATCTTGCAGTTTGCTCACCAGATCCGCGTGGGATTTGGCGGTGATGGGGTAGAAAATCATCAACGCAGCAGATGCGAGAAGCGCCCCAATGGGAATAAGCGTAAAGATATCGCGGATACCATCTGCCGTTTCCTGTGATGCGGGCAGGCTGGCGTTATAGCCGGTTTGATCAAGCAGGATGCCGATGACAAAAGCCGAAACGCCGATGGAAACTTTCTGGAAGCTGGAGGCGATGCCGATCAGGAAAGATTCGCTTTTGATACCACTGAGGTAATGGCCAAATTCAATGGTGTCTGGCAGCACGCTCCAGAAAATTACCGCATAGGCGCTGAGGCCAACGACGGTGACAATGGTGCCGAGATAGGCGAAATAAAGCGCGTTCATGGCTGCAAAATACAACATGCCAAGGCCGAGAGCGCCGATAATGCTGCCCAGAATCCAGGCATTTTTCTTGCCCACCCGCAGCGTGAGTGCAGACCACAATGGTATGGTGACAAGCGGGGCTGCGCTCATGATGATGATGGCTGTGTTGCCGGAGGATCGGTCCCCGATATGGCTTTCAAAATAATACAGCATGGTTTGGCCAACCGTGCTGGTGGCAATGGTGACAAGGCTGATGCCGCCCACCACCAGGAAAAACGGCTTGTTCCGCATGATGGCGCGGATGCTCTCCCGCGCGCTTGTCGGTGTTTCCTGTGTGTTGATCGGGTTTGCGCTTTCGTGTGAGGTCTTGAAACACACCAGCAGCACAACAACGGCAATCACCCCCGCGATCATGGCCATGGAGCTGAAGGCTGCCGCGTCACCATAGCTTTCCTGCAGTGTTTTGGCGGTGAAGCTGACACACACGCCGCCCAGAAACCCAAAATACATGCGAATGCCAGCCAACCGGGTACGGCCATCAAAATTGCGGGTTACGCGCGCGCCGAGCGCAGAGTAGGGGATGGAAACCACGGTGTAAGCCGTGCGAAACAGCATGAGCACAAAAATGGCGTAAAGGATCAGCGCAAGCTCGCTTTCGAACGATACGGGTGTGAACATCAGCACAAACGAGGCTGAAAGCGGCAAACAGCCAAACAGAAGATAGGGCCTGTAGGGCCCCCAGCGGCTTTTGGTGCGGTCAGCAATATAGCCCATCATGGGGTCGGACACGGCATCCCAAAGGCTGGCGATAAGGAAGATGGTGCCCACAACGGTGCCCGAAAGCCCGCTGACATTGGTGAGGAAATAAAAGAGATAAAAACCCGTGCCTTGCCAAAAGAGGTTGAGCGCAAAATCTCCCGACCCGTAGCCCAGAAATGTTGGCCACCGTGAGACTGTTGCACCGCTTTTCTGCATAAAATGGTCCGTCTCTTAAACGAAGGTCATATTGGCAATCGTGACAGCGCTATCATGTTCGCGTGACAATCGCAATCTCCTTGTACTATAAACACATATGCGGATAGATGCATATCTGATGCGTGGGGGTATGTGTCGGATCGGGAGCAAAAATGGCCTATATCAAACCAAAAAACGCGACCATGAGCGATGTGGCACGCCTTGCTGGTGTTTCGATGAAGACTGTCTCCCGCGTTTTCAATAACGAAAAATATGTCAGCAAAGACAAGCGCGATAAAATCCTTGCGGTGGCGGACGAACTGAACTTCAGGCCATCGCTGCAGGCCCGTGGGCTTGCAGGCGCCAAATCCCACATATTCGGGCTTTTTGTTGATGACCCGAGCGGGGACTATATCTCCAAGGTATTGCGCAGCATTTTGAACCAGTGTGAAGCCGCAGGCTACCACCTGGTGGTTGAAGTGCTGAAAGAACGCGGCAATGAAGCCAAACTTCGGCAGGTGCTTAACAGCATCAAGTTTGACGGCGTTGTGCTGTCGCCGCCCATTTGTGACGACACGGTTGTGCTGAACGCCTTGCGCACAAGCGGTGTGCCAACCGCACGTATCGGCCCGGGCGTACCGGCCGATGACATGGGCAAGGTGGCGATTGACGAATTTCAGGCTGCGTTCGAGATGACAGAATATCTGATCTCCATGGGGCACAAGAAAATCGCTTTCGTGAAGGGTGACCCAAACCACGCCTGTTCGCTTGACCGTGAACGCGGTTATGTGCGTGCCATGCAGGCGGGCGGCCTTCGGGTGCAGCACGACTATATGGTGGCAGGCATGTTCTCCTACGCGAGTGGCAGGGCTGCCGCGAATGCGCTTCTTGACCTTGAAGACCGGCCAACCGCGGTGTTTGCCTCAAATGACGAGATGGCCGCCGGGCTATTGGCTGTCGCGCGGGAGCGGGGCGTTGACGTGCCCAATGAGCTTTCAGTTGCGGGTTTCGATGATGACGCAATCGCCACCACCATTTCGCCTGCACTGACCACCGTGCGCCAGCCGGTGGAGGGGATGGCCGCAGCAGCTTTTGAAATGATCATGGGCGAGGGCGTGGATGAAGAAGGCCATGAAATGAGTTCGGTACACCCGTTTGAGATTTGTGTGCGCGATTCCGTGGCCGATATCCGTAACCGATAGGACTTCAGGCGAGCAGCTCTCGCGTGATTTTACCTCACCTGTTCGGCCTCCACATCGGGAAATTTCATTGTAAAACTTGGTTTTTATGACTGCGCTGTCATATATTTATGGCGAATTATGACAATTTTTCAAATTCTGACATGACAGCGCTGTCTTATTGGGGCAATATCTCCGGGAAACGAGGTGGTGCTGGGGAAGGTGCTGCCAATACAAAGGCCGTATGTTGGTGAGGTAACACCGGGTGGCCTGACAAGGTTTGCTGGAGATTTTCATGTTTTTGCGTCCTCGCTTTACCTACGCCAAGAAGGTTCTCACCGGTGCCAGCATGTTGGCTGGTGTTGCGCTTTCACTCTCTGTGTCACCGCTTTGGGCAGAAGATGTAACCATCTGGCCTAAGGTGGAAAGCCGGGTGCAAGCGAATGCGGCTGAGGAGGCGCAGGTTCGGGCCATTCTTGAGCGCATGAGCGTCGAGGAAAAAGTCGGCCAGATTATGCAGGTCGAAATTCAGTATGTGACGCCCGAGGATATTCGGAAATACCACGTTGGATCTGTTCTCAATGGCGGCGGCTCATTGCCAAACCGGAACAAACACGCCACGCCGGGCGAATGGCTTGCGCTGGCTGATAGCTTCTATAAAGCGTCCACAGATACGGCAGATGGCGGCACTGCGGTGCCCATCATCTGGGGCAGCGATGCGGTGCATGGCCACAACAATGTGATTGGTGCGACCATTTTCCCGCATAATATCGGCCTTGGTGCCATGCATAACCCCGCGCTTATCCGCAAGATTGGTGAAGTAACGGCGCTGGAGATGCGGGCTACCGGCATTGACTGGACCTTCGCGCCCACCATTGCCGTGGCGCAAAACGACCGTTGGGGCCGGGCTTACGAGAGCTATTCGGAAGATCCCTCTATTGTGAAGGCCTACGCGGAAGAAATGATCCTTGGCCTTCAGGGCACACCGGGCACGCCTGAGTTTCTGGACGTGAACCATGTTGTCGCCACGGCCAAACATTTTGTGGGTGACGGCGGCACCGAGGCTGGTGACGACCAGGGCAACACGAAGGTGTCGGAAGAAGAGCTGCGCACCGTGCATGGCGCGGGCTATGAAAGCGCGCTGGAGGCCGGGGTACAGGCCGCGATGGCGAGCTTCTCGTCATGGAATGGTGCCAAGATGCACGGCAATAAATATATGCTCACCAATGTGCTCAAGGACCGTATGGGCTTTGACGGTTTGATCGTGGGTGACTGGAACGGCCACGGGCAGGTGCCGGGTTGCACCAATGCATCGTGCCCAACAGCTGTGAACGCGGGCCTCGACCTCTTCATGACGATTGAGGAGTGGAAAGAGCTTTATGCGAATACGCTGGAGCAGGTGAAATCGGGTGTTATTCCCATGAGCCGCCTTGACGACGCGGTATCGCGCATTCTCAGGGTCAAGGTGCGGGCGGGGCTGTTTGAAAAAGGCATGCCGTCGGCGCGCGGCGTTGCGGGGCAGGATGATATTATCGGCCGGGCAGAGCACCGCGCCGTGGCCCGTCAAGCTGTGCGTGAAAGCCTGGTGCTGCTTAAAAATAACGGTGGCCTGCTGCCGCTCAAGCCCAGACAAACCATTCTTGTTGCGGGCGACGGCGCAGACAATATCGGCAAGCAAACCGGCGGCTGGACCATCAGCTGGCAGGGCACGGGCAATGTGAACAGCGATTTCCCGGGCGGCAGCTCAATTTTTAGCGGCCTTGAAAAAGCGGTCACAGAGGCAGGCGGCAAAACTGTGCTGTCTGTGGACGGTAGTTTTGACGAAAAACCAGACGTCGCCATCGTGGTGGTGGGTGAGGACCCTTATGCCGAAGGGCAGGGCGATCTGGATACGCTGGAGTTTGAACCGGGAGCGAAGAAAAGCCTCGCGCTGATCAAAAAACTCAAGGATGCCGGTGTGCCGGTGGTCACCGTTTTCCTTTCAGGGCGGCCCTTGTGGGTGAACCCGGAGCTGAACGCCTCTGACGCATTTGTAGCCGCATGGCTGCCGGGCACAGAAGGTGGCGGTGTTGCGGATGTGTTGCTTGCAGGCGCAGACGGCAGTGTGAAGCATGACTTCAAGGGCAAGCTTTCTTTTTCATGGCCTAAAACGCCGCTTCAGGATGTTCTTAACCTGCATCACGATGGTTATGACCCGTTGTTTGCGTTTGGCTATGGCTTGACATATGCAAATGGTGGGTCTGTCCTCAAAGAACTGCCAGAAGATGTTGAAGGTGTGGCATCTGAAGCGCTTGGTGACGTTGAACTATATAGCGCGGGGCGCACACTTGCGCCGTGGATGTTCCTATTGCAGGACGATCGCACCTCAGCCCAGCTGAGCGGCGCTTATGCGGCACTGCCAAGCGGTATCGCGAAAGTCAGCGTGGTGGACAAAGACATCCAGGGTGACGCTGTGCGCACCGAATGGATGACATCTGCACCGGCAAGCCTTGTGATTGCAGCAGGGCCGGCGATTGACTGGTCCGGGCATTTAAGCGCTGGCGCGGTTCTTGAGTTTGATATCAATGCCCGCACGGTGGAGGATGAAGGCACAAACATCATCCTAACATGTGGTGAAGATTGTACCCGCCAATATGATATTTCAGCCACTGTAAACCAACTTGAAGGGCAGGGGTGGCAGACTGTCAAGCTACCGCTTGCGTGCCTCGCTGAAGAAGGTGACATCTTTGATGCTATCACCGAGCCGTTCAGGTTTGAAGCGCAGGGAACCGCAGATATTACGCTCGCGAATATCAGGCTTGATTTGCCTGAAGAGCCAGTTACGACTTGCCCGTAAGGGTAAGAAAGGCAGATGACGTAAGCATTTAAGCTATTCCCGCTACGTCATCTGCCTTAAACCTATCAGGCTTTAGCCCAATTGATCGGCGCGTTCCACCATGGCTTTTTCCATGGCTGTGAAACCTTCATCCATCTCACTGGAATGTGGCTTCGTGCGCAGGCTAACCACGACCGCAGCAGCAAGAGCGAGGATAAAGCCAGGCAGCATTTCATATACATGAGCGGAAAGCCGTGCGCCTGCGATCTCTATCGGCGCATAGATCCAGAACAGCACCGTAACAGCACCCGTGACCATGCCGGCAATTGCACCAGCGCGGGTCATGCGGCGCCAATGCAGGCTCAGGAGAATGATCGGCCCAAAAGCCGCGCCAAAGCCAGCCCATGCATTGCTGACCAGCGTGAGGATGGTGCTGGAACGGTCAAACGCGAGTGCGATAGCCACAAGGGACACCGCAAAGACAGATGCGCGACCAACAAGCACCAGCTCGCTTTGGCTGGCTTCCTTGCGCAGGAAGGTTTTGTAGAAATCTTCCGTGAGCGAGCTTGACGATACCAGAAGCTGGCTCGAGATCGTGCTCATGATGGCCGCCAGAATAGCCGCCAGCAGGAAGCCTGAGATAGCCGGATGGAACAACACTTCCGAGAGGAAGATGAAAATTGTTTCCGGGTCACCGATATCGTGCCCGCCCGCGGTAACATATGCGAGGCCTGCGAGGCCCGTACCCACAGCGCCAATAACGGTGACTAGCATCCAGCTCATGCCGATATGGCGTGCGGTTTTAACGTCCCCGAGGTTGCGGATGGCCATGAAGCGCACAATGATGTGGGGCTGGCCGAAGTATCCAAGCCCCCATGCGAGGCTGGAGATTAGCCCGGCGAAGGTAAGCCCGCTCATGATATTCATCAGCTCCGGGTCAACCGTATCCAGTTGCCGTGTCATGCCGCCAACACCGCCAAGGTCAAACAGCACCACGATGGGCACCATTACAAGGGCGACAAACATAATGCACCCCTGCACGAAGTCGGTAAGGCTAACAGCAAGGAAACCGCCAAACAGCGTATAGGCAACCACCACACCAGCTGTGGCAAAAAGCCCAACCTCGTAGCTGAGGCCAAACGATGCCTCAAAGAGCTTGCCGCCAGAGACAACGCCCGCAGACGTATAGAGCGTGAAGAAGATAATGATGACAACAGACGAGAGCACACGAAGGAAGTGAGAGTTATCCTTGAAGCGTTTCTCGAAATAATCCGGGATCGTGATGGCGTCATCAGCGACCTCGGTATAAACCCGCAGGCGAGGGGCCACGAGCAGATAGTTGAAATACGCTCCGATCAAAAGGCCGACAGCAATCCAGGCAGCAGAAAAACCGGCAACAAAAACCGCACCCGGCAGGCCCATCAGCATCCAGCCGCTCATGTCCGACGCGCCAGCAGAAAGCGATGCAACAGCAGGGTGCAGTTGCCTTCCGCCAAGCATATAGCCGGACACGTCACTGGTCGATTTTTTGTAGGCATAATAGCCGATCGCCATCATCAGGACAAAATACGCCCCGAGAGAGATCATGGTTGCGATATGCATATGGTGTTGTCCCCTAGTTTCTGTACCGAGTTTGTGTCTGGTCTAGTATTGTGAATCTGAAGTTCGCATCATTATTTGGGGCAGGCAATTTTCGAACTTCAGATTCTAAACGATACTAAGTTGTTTGTTCTAGTGAGGTTTAAGGATTTTAAGTTCCCAGATGCCCGTCCCCAAGAATGAAGGGAATTTAAAAACCACCTCACTAGCGGCCACGCTAGGCGCGAACCTGTCCATTGCCAAATACTTTATATTTGAACGTGGTAAGCTGCTCCAGGCCCACAGGGCCGCGTGCGTGGATTTTGCCTGTAGCAATGCCAATTTCGGCGCCCATGCCAAATTCCCCACCATCCGAGAACTGGGTGGAAGCATTGTGCATCACCACAGCGGAATCGATTGTGTTGAGGAAAGCCTCAGCGGCGACCGCGTTTTCGGTAACAATAGCGTCGGTGTGGTAGGATGAGTGTTTGTCTACATGCGTGAGCGCATCTTCCAGCCCGTCCACCAGTTTTACAGAGATAATGGCGTCAAGGTATTCGGTGCCCCAATCTTCATCGGAGGCGACCTTAACACGCTCATCAATAAGCACGGCATCGCTGTCACCACGGAACTCACAATCAGGCATGGCATCAAGCAGCATGGGGATAGCTTGTTCCGCGATCTCCCGGTCGATTACAAGGCTTTCCGTAGCCCCGCAAATGCCAGTGCGGCGCAGTTTTGCGTTTTTCACAATAGCAGTGGCCTTCTCGAGGTCTGCGTCCTTGTGGATATAGGTGTGGCAGTTGCCGTCCAGATGCTGAAGCGTTGGCACTTCCGCTTCCTGGGTGACAAGCTTCACCAGTCCTTTGCCGCCGCGCGGGATCACGAGGTCAACATACTCGGCGCATTTTAGCAGGTGCTTGACGGCAGACCGGTCTTTGGTTTCGACCGACTGGATCGCATCTTCCGGCAAGCCCGCAGCTTTGAGCCCCGCTTTCATGCAGGCAACAATAGCCTTGGTTGAATGGTGACTGTCTGAGCCGCCACGCAGAATAATGGCGTTACCGGATTTCAGGCACAGGGAGCCTGCGTCGGCGCCAACATTGGGGCGGCTTTCAAACACCATGCCGATAACCCCGATGGGAACAGCGACGCGTTCGATTTTGAGCCCGTTGGGCCGGTCGAACGTGGCGAGTTTGCGCCCCACTGGGTCAGGCAGTGTGGCGATAGCCTCAACCGCATCGGCCATGCCGTCAATACGGCTTGCGTCCAGCATTAGGCGGTCGATGAACGCGTCGTTTTTACCGGCCTGTTTGGCATAAGACACGTCCTTCTTGTTGGCTTCAAGGATTGCGTCTTTGCTTTCGCGCAACGCTTTGGCTGCTGCGTTAAGTGCAGTGTTCTTAGTGGCTTCATCAGCCACGGCCAGCACTTTTGCTGCATTTGCAGCGTTTTTGCCTAGGCCATGAATATAGTCTTTGATTTCGTCAGTCATGATCGTCACCGATCCTGCTCCTCTCATCATAGGGGGTACTAGGGGGTTAAGCCGGCGCTTACTGCAGCTCAATCGCGCGCTTGTAAGCCGCGTCGGTTGTCTGCTTCATCAGCGTATCAAGGGCTCCGTCGCCGTTCAGCGCGTTAAGGCCAGCCTCTGTGGTGCCGTTTTTGCTGGTGACAGATTCCCTCAGCGCGCTGATAGCCTCGCTTGAGCGGTTGGCCATCTCCGTGGCACCCAGAATGGTTTGTAGCACCAGTGCGCGCGCTTCATCAGCCTTGAAGCCAAGGTCCTCTGCTGCGGCAATATAGCTCTCAATAATCTGGAAGACATATCCAGGGCCGCTGCCGGAGACGGCAGTTACCTTATCAAGCTCGTCTTCAGAGTTGACCCAGAAGGCACGTCCAACGGCTTCCATCAGCTCTTCAACCGTGTTTTTCTGCCCGTGTGAGCATAGCGCGTTGGCGTAAAGCCCGGTGGCGCCGAGGCCGATCAGGGCAGGCAGGTTTGGCATCACGCGGACAAGCGGCACGTCGCCAAGGATTTTGCTGAAGTTTCTGAGCGCGAAGCCTGCCGCGATTGAGACGACTACACCGCCGTTTTTCAGGCTGCCTTTATAGTCTGGCAGCACGCTTTCAATCATCTGCGGCTTGATGGCGACGATGATCATATCAAATACCTGGGAGCTGAGGGCTGATAGCTCGCTTTCAACGCGGACCGCCGGGGGCAGGTCGGGCATTGCAGGATCAACCACTGCAAAGCTGTGGCCGCAAGCATCACACCAGCGGCGCAGCATTGCACCGCCCATTTTACCGCACCCAATCATCAGAATATTCATCTTCGCTGTCATCTCCGTTCTGGTCCTTGTTGGTATCACCCGTCGCTTATTTCTAGCGCCTGCGCAGCGTATCTTCCAGCGGGAAGTGCCTGCCTTTGGGTCGCGGTTCATATAGGTGAAATATATTTAGAATACAAATTAAAAAGCTGTGACAGAAGAAATTCCTTATGGAAAATTTATGCCAGTATATGGCTTTAGTTTCCCGGGTTATGGCGCATACATGCTTGTGTGTGCGCTTCATGACTATGAACTATCGATGCTTAGAGGCCGTATAATTAATTGTGGTCAAAGTAATATTATTGCGCTAAAAGGGCGCCGCTGGCGAGAAGCGCAGGGATACGCCCAAGCGAAACGTCGGCAAAAATCTTCAAGGAGATTAAAGTTGAGTAGCCAAAAACGTATCGTCGTTAAAATCGGATCCAGCCTTCTGGCGCACAGCAAGCAGCTCACGCTGCGCTACGCCTTCATGCACGGATTGATGAGCGATATCGCGCAGTTGAAATCTGAAGGGTATGATGTGGTGCTCATGTCATCCGGGGCGGTTGCGCTTGGTCTCAACACGGTAGGTAAAACGCCGGAGGACGCGGGCCTTCTAGACAAACAGGCTGCTGCAGCGTGCGGGCAGCTGTTGCTGCTTAACGCCTACAGGAATGTGGCGCATGAATTTGGGTTCGATATCGCCCAGATCCTTGTCACTATTGGCGACATGGAAGAGCGCCGCCGTTTCATCAACACGAAAAACACGATCGAGCGGCTCTTTGATCATTCGATCATGCCGATCGTGAACGAGAACGACACGGTTACAACCCAAGAGTTGCGTGTGGGTGATAACGACAGGCTGGCCGCGAAGGTCGCGCAAATGATCCAGGCGGATCATCTGATTATTCTGACCAGTATTGACGGGCTTTATGACAAGCCGCCTTCAGCACCGGACGCCAAGTTTATCGAGAAGCTTGAGGACGTAAGTGAATATCTATCGGTGACAGAGGGCACAAGCGCGCTTGGAAGCGGTGGTATGCTGACCAAGCTGCAAGCTGCCAACATGGCGCAGCATGCAGGCTGTAATACCATCATTGCTGAAGGTATTATGGAGAGGCCACTGCTTTCTGTGCTTGGGAACGAGCGTCGGCATACAAAATGTGTGGCGTTTGGTACACCGGCATCAGCCTGGAAAGTGTGGCTCACGAACCGCCTGCAGGTGGCTGGCAGCATGACCATGAACCAAAAGGCGGCTGATGAGCTGGTTGCGAACGGCGGGCCTATCACGCACGCGGATATTATCTCTGTCCACGGACATTTCCAGAAGGGCGATATCCTGCACGTTTATGATGAAAACGATGTCGAGATTGCGCGGGGTTTGACCAACTTCTCTTCAGATGAAGCACTTTTGCTGGCGCGTCACCCGGAAGCGGGCACGGCGGAGCTTCTGGGCTATTCTGCCGCGCTGCCAGACCTGATCGCGAGCAAGAACCTTGTGGTGCTTGAAGAAAATCACCTGCCATGGGATGTGCCGACAGACGAGCTTCAACTGGTTTCCTCCAGTCAGTAGATATAGCTGCCGTGCAGGGACATAAATTCGTTGAGACGCAGGAAAACATAGCGGCTGTGACTGCTAACGTTGTGGGCGTCGCTCATAAGCTCATCCATGGTGAAAAAACGGCGCTCAATTCCCGGTGCCGGTTTGAGAGGAAGTTCATCCGGCCGCCAGGCCACATAACAACGGGCGCGTAATTCTACCCACGAAAGGATAGGGTGCTCGTCTGTTGCTTTAACCGACGGCACCAGCAGAGTTTCATGGTAGTAGCTGGCTTCCGTGATACAGGTTTTCTTGTAGGCTATGTCCCACGCTACCTCCATTGCCTCTTCATCTTCGGTCAGAGGGCGGTTGAGGCTGAAAGCGGGCAGCCGCCACTGGTTGGGATACGCGAGGCCCAGCGGGTCTGGCGCATAGTCGCGCGATGGGGTGCTGTCGCCGCCCGGTACGGCACGCTCAAACAGGAAAGCTATGTCTTCGTCACTGATCAGATACACCCGTGCGGCAAACGCGGTTTTAAACTCACGCTGGTCGTAGTCTCGTTTGTCAGGCAGTTTGGCCATGAGGTTTCCCTGCTAGTTCGGGCGTGGGGCAGGGCCTGTGCTGCCGCGGATGATAAGCTCATAAGGGAGCACAAGGTGGCGTTCCTGTGTCTTGAGGCCAGCCATGATGTCAAACAGCGTGCTAATGGCGTGCGCGCCAAAGGCGGCTGAGGGTTGGGCCACAGTTGTCAGCGCCGGGCTGGTGTAGCTCGCGAATTCAAGATCATCAAATCCGGTGACGGAAATATCTTCCGGCACCTTGAGCCCGGCTTCTCTGATGGCGTGCAGCGCGCCGATGGCCATCTCGTCATTACAGCAGAAAATGGCGCATGGCCGTGTGGTCAGCGCGAGCAGGCTTTCAGCCGCCGCTTTACCAGACGCAAGAGAATAGTCACCTGCCATGATCAAGCTTTGATCCGCGCTGATTCTGTGTGCCTTGAGGGCGGCCATGTGCCCTTCAAGGCGAGCAGTGGTGAGGGGGCTGGCTTCCGGCCCCGCGATCACGCCAATGCGTTTGTGGCCTAGCTCAAGCAGATGTTCTGTCATCGCCTTCGCGGCGCCGCTGTTGTCCAGTTGGATCGTTGGCATGCTGTCATCATCAACACACTCACAACAGTTAACTATGGGCTGCGACTTGGCGGCGGCACGGTCTTCATCGCTTAAGGGGTATCTGGAGCTGAGCTGGATGATACCATCGGTTTGGTTGGTGAGCAGCAGGTGTGCAAGCTCACGCTCGAGATCAATCTTGCCCATGGTATTGCCAAGGATCACATTATGTTTTCGCGCTCTCGCTTCATGCTGGATAGCGCTGATAACACGGCCAAAAAACGGGTTGGAGACATCAGGCACAAGCACCATGATCGAGAAAGACTTCTTTGAGCGAAAGTTGCGCGCCATCATGTTGGGCTTGTAACCCGCTTCCTCTACCGCTTTTTTCACCTTCTCGCGTGTGGCATCGGAGACCATGTCTGGCTTCTGTAGCGCCCGCGATACGGTTGCTACAGATACGCCGGCCAGTTTTGATACCGCTCGGATGTTGGTCATGCCTGCCCCTTGGAAGTTTCGCCAACTATATTGAAGGATATCTTATTTTCAATCTGTTAGAGCGGCGGTTGGCTCATTGGTGTTGCCGCGCTCGTCTTTGAAGAGTAGCGAGAACATCACGGCAACAGCACCGGCAAACACACAAGGCACCCACCAGATATTGGCCCAGTGGCGCACACCGTCTACCGTCATGGCTTCAACCGTCATGCCTGCAAGGGTAGAGCCAATGGCGAGCCCAACGCCATATGTTAGAAGGGCAATGAAGCCTTGTGCGCTGGCGCGGTTGGCCTTGGGGGCCTTCTGGTCCACATAAACCTGCCCGGTCACAAAGAAGAAGTCATAACACACGCCGTGCAGCAGAATGCCGCCGTAGATCATCCAGATCAGGTCGTCCGCGTCACCACTTGCAAAAAAGGCGTACCGCGCGGCCCACGCCAGCATGCCAACCAGCAGCATCCATTTCACACCAAGGCGGCGGAAGAAAAAGGGCATCAGAACCATAAATGCCACTTCAGACATCTGCCCGAGGCTCATTTTCGCCGCAGCGTCAGCAATGCCCATGTCATTCAGATACAGATTGGTGAAGGCATAATAGAATGCGAGCGGGATGGAGATAAGGAGTGAGCACAGCGCGAAGATCGCAAACGAGCGGTCTTTGAGCATACCCAAAGCGTCAGCCCCGAGAATTTCGCCCAGCGTTGGCTTCTCCTTGGTCATTTTGGGTGGTGTGTGCGGCAGGAAAAAGCTGAACAGTCCCAGAAGGAGCGACGCCCCGGCTGCCATGCACATGGGGTAAGTGGAAGCCTCGACGTTAGTGGTAAAGCCCGAGAGCAGAAAAGAGATGCTGAGCCCCGCGCATATCCAGCCCAGGGTGCCCCAAACGCGGACACGGGGGAACTCACTGTCCGGCGTGTCCATTACATTAAACGATACCGTGTTTACCAGTGCAAGCGTAGGCATGTAGCAGATGTTATAGAGGAGGAGCCCAGTGATAATAGCGCCCGCAGACGTGAGGTCAGACACAAAATATAGCACAACAGCGCCAGCAATGTGCAGGATACCCATCACCTTTTCAGCAGCGAAAAAACGGTCGGCGATCAAGCCAACCAGAAAGGGTGCGACAATGGCGCCGATGTTGTTGGTGAGATAAGCAGTGCCGATTTGCGTGCCACTAAAGCCAATGCCTGCCAGATAGGTGCCGAGGGTGACGAACCACGCACCCCAGATAAAAAACTGAAGAAACATCATCAGGCTGAGCTGCGAATAGATGCGTGCTGTCATGACTTGTGTCCTCCCCAAGACGATAAGGCGACGTTTCCCCGGGGGGTATACGCCACACGGCCAATTCTATAAACTGGCCAGCTTCCCGAATGTGAGCCTACAGCGATCTACAAACGCTTGACAAGTGAAAATGTAACCGGTTACAAAATTGATTAAGAGAATTGATCCACCGTAGTCAATATGTGTTCAGACGCAGGGGTAGGGCGTGCAGGTAGCAATCATCGGAACAGGTTTTATGGGTGTAACCCATGTTGAGGCGCTGAGGAGGCTGGGCGTGGGCATTGCGGGCATTCTTGGCAGCACTGAGGCGAAGTCTCGTGAGGCGGCAGAAACGCTTGGTATTGGTCGTGCCTATAAAGACTTTGACGATGTGTTATCTGATGCTGCCGCAGACGCAGTGCATATCTGTGTGCCAAACGCCTTCCATTATGCCTACGCCAAGGCTGCGCTGATCGCAGGCAAACACGTGATGTGCGAAAAGCCGCTGGCGATGGACAGCATGCAGTCCGCAGAGCTGGTGGAGGTGGCGAAGGGGAAATCCCTCGCCGCGGGTGTCTGTTATAACTTGCGCTATTATCCGCTTAACATGCAGGCCAGGGCGATGGTGGAAGGTGGCGATCTTGGTCGGCTTTTCCACATTAACGGCTGTTATATTCAGGACTGGCTGCTGCATGAAAGCGACTATAACTGGCGCCTGCATTCGGACATTGGCGGCCCCCTTCGTGTGGTGGCGGACATTGGCACACACTGGATGGATATGCTCAGCACCATCACGGGGCTTGAAATTGAGGCAGTATTTGCCGACATGTCGACCGTTTACCCCACAAGGAAGCGCCCGGTGGGGGGCAGCGTTACCTTTTCCAAAAAAGTGGATGAGGCCGGCGAAGATGTGGCGATCGATACGGAAGATTACGCCAGCATTCTCCTGCGTTTCAAAGGTGGCGTGAAAGCCAGCCTTTATGTGTCTCAAGTTGCGGCAGGGCAAAAAAACGCCCTGCGGTACGAAATTTACGGCGCTGAGAAGTCAGTGACCTGGGACGGGCAGCGCCCCAATGAGCTTTGGGTTGGCAAGCGTGACGAGGCGAATAACATCCTGATCAAGGACCCGACCCTGATGGCGCCCAGCGCCGCAGCGGTTGCAAGCTACCCCGGCGGCCATGCGGAAGGATACCCGGATACGTTCAAACAGTGTTTCCGCGCCTTCTATGACTATATCGCGGCGGGTGATTTTTCTGCCCGGCCATCATTCCCGACCTTCGATGAAGGGCACAGGGAAATCCTGCTTTGTGAAGCAATTCTAAAAAGCCACCAGCTAGAACGCTGGGTAACTGTTTAGTGTTAAGGACTATTGCATGAAATTTGGGTTTCAAAGCGCCATTCTGGACGGCCTCTCCTTTGAGGAGGTAATCGATTTTGCCGCCGAGCAGAAGTTCGAGTGTGTGGAGATCATGTGCTGGCCAAAAGGCAAGGCAGAACGCAAATATGCGGGTGTAACGCACCTTGATGTGGCTGACTTTACAGAGGGTGATGCCGCGCACGTGAAGGCTTATTGCGCGGCGAAAGGCGTTGAGATCAGCGCGCTTGGATATTACCCGAACCCACTGACCCCTGATCTGGATGAAGCAGCGGTTTATATCAACCACATCAAGAAAGTGATTGATGCGTCCGTGCTTCTGGGCATCAACCTTGTAACCACCTTTGTTGGTAATGACTGGACCAAGTCGGTGGATGCAAACTGGCCGCGTTTCAGGGAGGTATGGGGCGATATCCTGGCCTATGCCGAGGCTCGCAAGGTCCGTATCGGGATTGAGAACTGCGCCATGTATTTCACCGATGACGAATGGCCAGCAGGCAAAAACCTCGCCTATAGCCCGGCCATCTGGCGGCGCATGTTTGAAGAGTTCAGTACACCCTATTTTGGCCTGAACTACGACCCGTCGCATTTTGTGTGGATGCAGATGGATTACATAAAGCCGCTTGGCGAGTTCATGCCGCGCTTTTTCCATGCCCACGCCAAGGACGTGAAGCTGGACCGTACACGCCTGGATGAGGTGGGCACAATGGCAACACCGCTTTCTTATCATGACCCGCGTATCCCGGGGCGGGGGGATATCGATTGGGGCAAATATGTCTCCGGCCTCAAGGCTGCGGGGTACGATGGCGCATTCTGTATTGAAGTGGAAGACAGCGACTATGAAGGCTCGCTGGAGGACAGGAAACGCTCGCTCATTGAGAGTGCTGCGCACCTCAGACAGTTTTTGTAAGACGATGTCGTGCGGGGCTGACCGGAGATAATTCTCCCAGCCTCGCGCTGCATCTTTAGGTCACCGGTTTCATTGGGGAGGGAAGATGAAACCTTTAGATATATCCAAACGGGTTGGAGTAGACCGGCGCCGCCTGCTCATGGGCTTATCCGCGCTTGTGGGCGGGGCCTTGTTGCCAAGCTCGGAGCTTATCCTTGGTCGCGCGCTTGCTGCCGATATGAATGCGTCGGAAACTAACCGCACGCTAAATGCTAAGCAATTGCGCTATGTCAGCATTATCAGCGATATCATCATCCCCGAGACGGAAACGCCGGGTGCGATTGGTGCAGGGGTGCCTGCGTTCATCGATATGGCGCTTACGTCGTGGCTCAGTGGTGAGGAGCGCGGGTCGTTCATGTCCGGGCTTGCCGCATTCATGGTGTCGAACATGGAGTTTGCGACAGCATGTGCCTTCCAGCAAAGAACTTTGGTCGAGGCGCTGGACGAAGCCTTGTGGGACGAGGAGCATTTCTCAGGTTTCTATCGCAAGCTCAAGGAAATGACACTCATTGGCTACTACACCTCTGAAGTTGGGGCGTCCGTTGAGCTGGCCTATGACCCGGTGCCGGGTCCGTATCATGAGTTTAACCTGTCAGCCTCTGACAGAAGCTGGTCAACATGAGGGCTGGTGACATGAGCACGCGTTATGATTTTGATGTGGTTGTTGTTGGGTCCGGCATGTCCGGCGGCTGGGTCGCAAAAGAGATGTGCGAGCGTGGTTTCAAGGTTGCGGTCCTTGACCGGGGAAGCCCGCTTGAACACGGTGATGGTTATGTGACCGAGCATTCTGCGCCATGGGAAATGCCCAACCGTGGCCTTGTAAGCAAGGAAGAGGCCGCACATGACTATGAGCATGTGAAAAAATGTTACGCCTTCTCGGAGTACACCAAGCACAATTTTATCAACGACCGGGAGAACCCGTTCGAGATGAAAGACGGCAAGCGCTTTGACTGGATCAGAAGCGCGCGTGTTGGCGGCAAATCCGTGCTGTGGCATCGGCAAAGCTACCGCATGAGCGAGATGGATTTTGAGGCCAATAAAAAGGACGGGCACGGCTGCGATTGGCCGATCAGATACGACGATATCGCCCCGTGGTATGACTATGTTGAGAAATTCGCAGGCATTAGCGGTTCTATAGAGAACCTCCCTCAGTTGCCAGATGGTGTTTTTCAAAAACCTTTTGAAATGAACACGGTAGAGAAACATGCAAAAGAACAAGTTGAAGAAAAATTCCCGGGCCGTAAGCTCATTATGGGGCGTTGTGCGCACCTGACAGAGCCAACGGATGAGCAGATAGAGCTTGGCCGTGGCCCATGCCAGTCTCGCAATCAATGCCAGCGAGGGTGTTCATGGGGCGGGTATTTTTCCAGCCTGTCGGCCACTCTTCCGGCGGCTGACCGTACCGGCAACATGACCCTCATCCCTAACGTTCAAGTGCAGCAGGTGCTCTATGACGATACATCAGGCAAGGCATCCGGCGTTTATATGGTGGACAGGGAGACGATGCAGCATGTGCGCATCACCGCGCGAGTGGTGTTTGTGTGCGCGTCAACGCTGGCAACTACACATATCCTCATGAACTCCAGGTCCGCCCAGTATCCCAATGGGATTGGCAACGTAGGGACCGCACTTGGCCATTATCTGATGGATCATATTACGGGGGCAGGTGCCCGTGCCGAGGCTGAAGGGTTTGAGGATCTATATTATCAGGGACGCCGCCCGACCGGGATATACGTGCCGCGCTTCAAGAATGTGACGGAGCCCGATACAAGCTTCCTGCGGGGCTATGGTTTTCAAGGTGGTGCTGGCCGGGAAAATTGGTGGAGCGAAACATCCAGGAAGGGCATTGGTGAGGACTTCAAGCGGTCGATACAGCGCCCCGGTAGGTGGCAGTTTGGTCTTGGTGGGTTTGGCGAGATGCTGCCAGCCTATGAGAACCATCTTTCGTTAAGCGGCACTAAAACTGATAAATGGGGTATGCCACTTCTTGAGATCAGCTGCGCGTATGGCGACAACGAGCTTAAAATGCAAGCTGATATGGAGAAAACTGCTGTCGAGATGCTGAAAGCCGCGGGTTTCAAGAATGTGCAGGGCTTCAGGGAGGAAAGCTTTCCTGGCATTGCCATCCACGAGATGGGAACAGCACGGATGGGACATGACCCAAAAGACAGCTATCTCAACAAGTTCAACCAATGCCATGAAATACCTAACCTTTTTGTGACAGATGGGGCGGCAATGGCGTCAACCGCCTGTCAAAACCCATCCCTTACCTTTATGGCGCTGTCGGCGCGGGCAGCGCATTTTGCTGCCGATCAGATGAAAGCAGGAGCCTTGTGATGAAGATGACTATAAGCAGACGGAACTTCCTTCTGAGCGTTGGTGCAAGCGCGCTTGCGGGCGTCGCAATCGGGAAGGGTATTATGAAACCAGCTTTTGCTCATGCAGACCAGGCAATTGGTGTTCAACTGTATACGGTGCGTGACGCTATGGCGGAAGATATGGCTCGCACACTTGAGCGTGTATCGGCCATTGGATACCGCGAGGTTGAGTTTGCGGGCTATTTTGACAAACCGCTCGCAGAGATCAAGGCGATGCTGGAGCATAACGGCCTTTTTGCTCCCTCTGCCCACATGAGCCCAGAGGTGTTTGCCAGCGATTTTGACAGGGCGCTTGAGATTGCTGACGCGCTCGGTCACAAAAATCTGATCTTGCCGTGGCTGCCGCCGGAGCAGCGCACGCTGGACCGGTTCCGCGAAATCGCTCACATTCTCAACGTGACCGGCGAGAAGGCCAAGGCCGCTGGCGTGCAGGTTGGTTATCATAACCATGAGTTTGAGTTTATCGCAGACGGCGGCGTCACGCCTTTTGATATCCTGATGGCGGAGACGGAGGCGGACCTCGTTAATTTTGAGCTCGACCTCTTCTGGCTAGCCAAGGCAAAGCAGGACCCGTTGCCATTGATGGAGAAATTGCAGGGGCGGGTGCCTTGTGTGCATGTGAAAGACATGGACGGGCAGGGCAACATGGTCTCAGTCGGTGACGGTGAGCTTGATTTCAACTCAGTGTTTGAACACCGAAAAGCCGCAGGGCTTAGCCATTTCTTTGTGGAGCATGATAACCCGGATGACCCGTTTGACAGCATCAAGCGGAGCTTTGAGGCCTTTTCCAAAGTTGTAGCATAGAGACGCGGTGCAGGCTTACCGGGTGGTTGGTCCATCAATGAAGTCAAAAAGGGTCGGTGGTTCCGGCTCAATCGCGCCTTCAATTTCCAGAAGCTTGCGTTTCGAGGCCACACCGCCGGGCGCTGAGAAACCATGCATTTTGCCGTCAGCGGCCAGCACCCTGTGGCAGGGCACGATAAGTGGGATTTTATTGTCTGCCATGGCGCGACCGACGGCCTGAGCGCCGCCGGGTGCGCCGACCTCGCGTGCCACTTCTCCGTAGGTCATAGTTTGGCCAAATGGGATCGTCAGCACAAGGTCATACACACGCCGGTTAAACGCGGGTGCGTAGCTGAGGTCGAGCTTGAGCTTGGACAGGTCGGTGCGGGCACCATTCAGCGAAGCCCGTGTGAGGGTCAGGGCTTCGGCAATATATAACGGCAGGTCATTGGGGTCGGTCGCGCCGATCTTCAGGGCACCAGTCGCGCGGCTCGCATCTGGCAGGCGGAAGCGTGAAATGCCTGCTTCCGTCCATTCAATTTCACAAGTGCCGATATTGGTTGCGAATTTATGTCGCCCCAGTGTTTCAATCATGAGGCTCTTCCTGACGGGCGAGCATATGATCCAGAGCCAAGCGGCCAGCACCACTTGTGGCGAAATAAAACCCAAACAGTATGAGACAAGCTGACGGGAAACTCGCGCGGATGCCGCCGTGCATATCAACCATCGCGATGGCGACAATGAAGTTCATCACACAAAGCAGGCCCGCGAGGCGCGTGCCGAGGCCAAGAATGAAAGAGACCCCGATCAGAAATTGGACCCATACGGATAGCCGTGCCATTACCTCAGGTAGTGGGAATTTATAGGCTGCCAGGAAGCTTACAAATTCTGCCATGCGCTCAGCGCTCAGTATATTGTCAAGCACACCCCAAACCAGAAAAGCTCCCACCACAAGCCGTGCGATGAGGACACTTAAGTCCGAAAGCGGCTGAAGGCGAGGTAACAAGAGAAGATTATGCAGTGTCATTACCGTGTCTCCCATGGTTTTACTGCCTAACGACTTGCTCGTGGGGCGGTGGCCCGAACAACATATTGTTAGCAACGGGAAGGCGGCGGGGCAATTTGTAATGCAACCGTGTTGTTGAGTGTGGAGACTCGAATCTGTTGCAGGGCTGGAACTGGTCTGAGAGGTGACGGCGCTGATTTTTGAAAGAAATCACATATGGTTAATGCACAAATATTAGGCAGTGATGCATGTTGGGCAGGTAAAAAAGTATGGTTTTAGTTGAATTTGTTGGACATTTGTCGCCGTCGGGCGATGAAAATGGAACCTAAATTTTTGATGACTTGAATTAAATGATGAATCTCATTAGCGTTTTTCAGTCATTTCATACTTTTGATGGGGGAGTTTATGACTAAGCAAAGTGTAACCAAGTCACGTCTTAGCAAGTTTGCGGTTGTTGGCGTGGCGGCAGGCCTTTTGTCTGCTTGTGGGCCATCTGTAGATAATTCTGCGGGGGTTTCCACTATTTCCCAAGATCCGGGACGTCAGGGTGCCGTTGCGGGCGTGGGTATCGAATCCAATGATATCCAGTCTATGACAGACCGTATGATGCGGGACATGTTGGCTAATCCGATGCTGGCAAACGCTGCCAATCCGCCACAGGTTATCGTGGATAGCGAGTTCTTCATGAACGACAGCACACAGCGGATCAACAAAGACCTGATTACCAACCGGTTGCGGGTGAACCTGAACCGTGCTTCGCAAGGCCGTATGATTTTTGTGGGCCGTAACTATGCGAACATGGTGCAGCAGGAACGTAACCTGAAACGTGATGGTGTTGTTGACACCGGCACAACAGGCATGACCGCGTCGCAAGCTGGTGGTGATTACCGCCTTGGCGGCACGATTGCGTCTGCCGACAGCCGCGATGCCCGTACTGGCATGATGCAACGCTATACCCAGATCACCTTTGAAATGGTTGATCTTGAGCGCGGGATTATCGTCTGGAGCGGCATGTACGAGCTGTCCAAGGCAGCCGCGGATGACGTGGTTTACCGCTAAAACATTGCTGTGCGGCGGCCAGAGACGCCGCACTCCATACATCTTTGAAAATATATATCGCTAGAGGAGACGAGCGATGACTACGTCTGCTTGCCGAATTTCGGCCGTTGCTGTTGCGAGTGTGTTGTTTTTTCACCCTGCCTATGCTGATGATAGCGAGCGCCTTATGGAACTGCGCGCTTCACCACCGATTTCAGCAGAAGCAATTTCCCAGGAACAGTTTTTAGAAGGACGTTATGCCGAGCTGAAGGCTGCCCTCAAAAACAAAGACCTGAGCAAAGAAGAAAAGAAGGCTCTTAAAGACGACTATAAAGCCGTCAAAAAAGAGCTGAAAGCTGTCCAGAAGGCGAATAAAAAAGCCAGTAAATCCTACGATAAAGAGATCAAGAAGCTCGAAAAGTCGTTGGCCAAAGAATACGGCATGGGGCCATATCCGGCTGAAACCCGCCTGTATGTCTCAGACCGGCCAGAGCCGCTCCAGCCCTACTATCGCAGCCTTTATATCGAAGGTGAGCGCAACGCGGTGCTGAACTTCAACCGCCTTGGTGTTGCGGCACTTGAGCTTGGTTATCTTGACCATGCGGAATGGGCGTTCGACCGTTCCCTCGATAAGATCGAGGCAATTTACGCTGACAACGAACAGGCAAAAGCGGCGAAATCCAAATTCCAGTCGGAATCGGTGAAGGACTATAAAGGCGAGCCTTATGAGCGTGCCATGGCCTATTATTATCGCGGGATTGTGTATCTGGCCGAAGGCGATTACGAGAATGCCCGTGCCATGTTCCGCTCAGGCGAATATCAGGACACGGTATCCGAAGCCGAAGATTTTCAGGCTGATTTCGCGCTGATGAACTATCTCGATGGCTGGTCGCTGCAGTGCCAGGGGCGTAGTGGTGACGATTCGTTTGCTAAAGCCGCAGCGTTCCGCAATGACCTGACACCACCTGCGCCAGGTCATAACGTGCTGTTCCTGACCGAGCTTGGCACTGGTCCTGTGAAGTATGGGGATGGTGAATACAAGGAAATCCTCAAGTTCCGCACAGACGACAGGTTTGTTGAAAGTGGCGCCCGTCCGCTTGTGCTGGATGGTGACGGTAACGTGCGTTACGAGCCAGCGGCCTATGTGATGGAAGACATCTACTGGCAGGCCTCAACACGTGGTGGCCGTCCGGTGGACGGTATTCTCGAAGGCAAGGCACAGTTCAAGGAAACCACAGCCGCTGTTGGCAATGTGATGACAACAGCAGGCACAGTGACTGCCATGGCAGGGCTTTATGGTGGTGATGGTGATGCTGCCCTTGTGGGTGCAGGCATTGCCCTCATCGGGGGGCTGTTTGGTGCCGCGTCTGAAGCAGCAAAACCAGAGGCAGATACCCGCCAGTGGGATAACCTGCCGCGCTATGTCACGGTGGCAACCGAAAGCATCGATAACGTTGGTGGCTTGCATTACGCTGCTGAATTTATCGGTGAAGGCGGTGAAGTGCCGCCAATGCAGGATGCAGCCCTTGTGGCGGGTGGTGACGAATGCGCCGTTGTGTGGACCCGGTCTCGCCCAGCGACGATGATTGCGGAATCGAGTCCTGGTGCGCGGCTCGACTGGAAACAAATGCGGAAGCAGGACAAAGACGTACAACGTATGAACGTGGCGTTCCGGACATGGCTTGCCGATGAAACACCTGGCATTCCAGCGGGCACTTCTGAAGGAGCAGAGTAATGAAAACTCGGTTTGGCCGTTTTGCAGTAAAAACTGTTGTGGGGGCGGCTGCAGCCCTCTTGCTGGCGCAAGCTGCGTCAGCGCAGAATGTTGTGAAATGTGACTTCCGCGCGTTCAAAAAGCTGGGCCCTTCGGGCCCGGCTATCGTTTCTGGTGTGCGCGGCGCAATGACACCCATTGCACTCAACTCTGTGCAGATTATTGACAAAAATATTGCCAAGAAAATCTTGCCACAAGGTGTTTTTGCCCGCCGTACTGATACGGGCACACTTGAGGTGATGGCGCGGCTGATCAATTGCACTGATTACCCGCAGGAAGTTCTGGTGCGCACATCCTTTATGGATGTTGATCAGTTCCCGGCGGAGCCTGAAACCGCGTGGCAGCGTGTTTTCCTGCAGCCGCGCTCGACCAGCGTTTACCGCGAAATGTCCATCTCCATGGATATTGGCTATTACCTGATCGAAGTTGATGAGGGGGAATGATCATGAAACGTACCTTGAGCACCGTCAGCCTCGTTGCAATGACCTTGGTGGGCGCTGCGTCGCTTGATCAGGTTGCTATCGCGCAGGAAATGCGCGAGGGCGTGCCAACAACGCTTCAGCGGCGCCCTCCGCCACCCTTGGCAGACCAGACACCGTCGATCAATGCGTTTCGGGAAGAGAACAAGCGGGTTAAGCGGCCAAGGTTTGTTGTTTTCTGGAACCGTGATTTTTCCGACGAAGTGGTGACCTATTATATCGACTATCAGGCGCGTGCGCTTGAGGTGAAAACACCAACAATTACGCGCAACACCACTACCAGCACCAATATGCACACCCATGCCAACGGACAGTTGCACGGCACCCGAGATACACGCACCACCACAAGCACGCGGCCGGGAAGTGTTGATGCGCAGGCCTATGAATACAGCGGCACGGTGCGCCTGAACAAGGATCAGGCCCGCAAAAACCTTGAAGAAATCCTGAACTGGAAGGTGCAGGGCAGTTTCAAGAACACCATGATCAAAGGCGGCGCACGGCTTATTGACCGTGACATGATCACGCGCGTGCAGGGCAAGGATGCCAAGTCAAACGAGCAGGTGAATACCCACGGGCTTGAGATCAACGCCATGCTCGGCAAAGCCGACTATATGGTCGAGATATTGCTTGCCCCAAGCTATGAGAGCCAGAGCGGTCTCGCGTTCCAGGTCAATGTAGTGCAGGTGGAAACCGGTGAAACCATCACCAGCCTGTATACGGAAGCAATGCCACCAACCCGTGAGGTGAAGCGCTATGAAGCGACCGACCGTGGCTTCCAGGAATATGTGGAGCAGGAGGGCTATAGCGAGCAAGCCGTTGGTGAAACGCTGGCCGTTCGTACCATGGAAGAGCTCACCGGATACTGGCGCATGATGGCCGAATAGACACGGGCAAAAAACCGAAAAGGCAAAGAGGCAGCTCCGGGCTGCCTTTTCTTTTGGTCGTCCTTGATGATTTTGTCCTCTGGCTTTGATCTAACGCGTCCAGTTGCGCGTAGAACAGTCATGAGAGCAGAGAAATATACGGTCGACCCCCGGACGGTGCAGGCGCTGCGTGAGGATCAAGGCTCGCGGCGCTTGACACCAATCATCTCAAATGCTGATGTCAAGCTTGGGAGCAATGCTCAAGCCGGGGTTATCAATATTTTTTCTGCACGCAAAAAGCAGGCTGTATCTCACGAGGAGTTGGCCAAAAGAGTGGCCGACCTTCGGGATAAGTCTGCTTTTGCTCAGCTGTTTTCCTATTTCGCACCGCGTGTGAAATCACACCTCATGACCCTTGGGCTTGATGGTGAAAAAGCGGAAGAGTTGGCGCAGGAAGTGATGGTAACGCTTTGGCGCAAAGCGGCTCAGTTCGACCCAGAGAAAGCACGGCTTTCCACCTGGCTTTTCCGTGTCGCGCGCAACAAGTTTATCGATCATACGCGCCGCCAAAAATACACGGAGGTTGATGTCTCAGGGCATCTGGATAGCCTCATAGCGCCGGAAAAATCTGATAGTGCAGCCGTTGAGGGTCAGCACAAAAAACTGGTGTCCCACGCGCTTGCAAAGCTCAAACCGCCACAGCGTGAGGTGATCGAGCTTTCATTTTACCGGGAGTTATCCCACTCCCAGATCGCGGAAAAGCTGGCTTTACCGCTTGGTACCGTGAAATCGAGAATAAGAATTGCCTTTGAGGCACTGCGTAGCGAGTTGAGAGAACTGGCATGACAAAACATGGTCTGCTGAATGATGAATGGATGGTTTCCTACGCGGCTGGTGCGCTCAGCGAGGCAAAATCCCTTGTAGTTGCAACCCACGTCGCTTTCCACCCTGAACTGCAGGAGAAAGTGGCTGACGCGGAGGCAATCGGTGGTGGGCTGCTGGATGAAGCCGAGCCGATAAAAATGCATGCGGGCGCGCTTGAGGATATCCTTCAGCGTATTGAGGTGGATGAAGATATTGCTTCCCCGCCGCCTGCGCCTTTTGAAAGCGCATTGCCGGCTCCGCTCAGGGACTATCTGGGCAAGGAGCTTGATGAACTGAAATGGCAGTTCATGGGGCCGGGCATGAAAAAAGTGCGGCTGAAGAAATATACATCAGGCGAATGCCTTTGGCTTCTGCGCGCCCGTGGCGGCACAGAAATGCCGCTTCATGACCATCGCGGCACCGAGTTTACCCTTGTGCTAAGGGGCAGCTATAGCGTGGAGGGCGAGCAGTATACACCGGGCTTGATGGAACTGGCTGGTCCTGAACTTAAAAACCACAGCCCGATCATTGATGAGGGCGAGGACTGCATCTGCCTTGTGGTCACCGATGCCCCTATCCGCCTGCATAGCGTGGTTGGGCGCATGTTCCAGCCGTTTATCGGCCTCTAGCTTTACCCTTTGGCTTGCCATCTTTGTTGCGGCTGCCGCGTACTGGCCTGCCGCCTGAGCGATTATGGCGCGCACCCAGCTTTTTGTGCTGGTTCTTGCGCATCGCGGCCATCTCTTCTTCCGTGCGTACCAACTCAAGCTTGAGGCCGCCGGTGAAACGGTTTGCTTCCGTGAGCCTGACCTTCAGACGGTCCCCCAGCTTAAACTCTTCGCCCGAGCGTTCACCAACAAGCCGGTGGTGTGTTTCGTCGTGGCTGTAATAGTCGAGCCCGATTTCAGAGATCGGGATCAGCCCGTCACCGCCAGATGGCTCAATGCTGACAAACAGCCCAAAGCGTGTGACCCCTGTAACGCGGCCGAAAAACTCGTCGCCCACATGGTCAGCGAGGTAATTGGCAAGATACCGGTCTGTAGATTCCCGCTCTGCCGCCATGGCGCGACGCTCTGTGCTCGATATCTGCTCACCAATCGAGGGCAGCTTGTCGCGCTGCTCGTCCGTCATGCCGTCCTTGCCGAAACCAAGCGCCCGCACAAGCCCGCGGTGCACCACAAGGTCAGCATACCGTCGAATGGGTGACGTGAAATGCGCGTATCGGGGCAGGGCGAGGCCAAAGTGGCCCATATTGTCAGGCGAATAATAGGCCTGAGTTTGCGAGCGAAGCACAACCTGGTTCACCAAAGTCTCAAAGGCTGTGTCTTTCACCTTCTCGAGGATGCCATTAAACAACCTCGGCATCATAACCGCACCCTTGGCAAGGTTCAGTTCCATGGTCGCCAGAAACTCGCGCAGGCTTTCAAGTTTGTCGAGCGGCGGTTCCTCATGCACCCGGTACATGGTTGGCGTCTGGTGGGCCTCCAATTCCTCGGCGGCACACACGTTCGCAGTAATCATCAGCTCTTCCACAATCTTGTGGGCGTCAAATCGGTCGCGGATCGTGATGCCCGCAACATGGCCGTTCTCATCAAGCTCGATGCGGCGCTCAGGCATATCCAGTTCAAGTGGCTGGCGTTTTGCACGCGCCTTCATGATGGCTTTGAACGTACCGTGAAGCGGTTTCAGGACCGGCTCCAAAAGTGGGCCGGTGATATCGTCGCAGGTGCCCTCCAGCGCTGCCTGTGTTTGCTCATAGGACACGTTGCCCGCGCTTTTCATCAAACCACGCACAAATTTATGTCTGCGCTTTTTGCCGTTCTTGTCGAACCAGATATGTACGGCCATGCATGCGCGTTCTACACCCGGCATCAGGCTGCAAAGGTCTGCAGACAAGGCTTCCGGCAGCATGGGCACCACACGGTCAGGGAAATAACAGCTGTTACCGCGTTTCAGGGCTTCGCGGTCGAGCGCGCTGCCGTTGGGCACATAGTGCGCAACATCGGCGATGGCCACAATCGCGTGCCAGCCGCCCTCATTATTTGGGTCTTCGTCCGGCTCAGCCCAAACGGCGTCGTCATGGTCGCGGGCGTCAGCGGGGTCAATTGTGATAAGCGGGATGTCCCTCAGATCAACACGTTTGCCAAGCGTAACCGGCTTCGCGGCTTCTGCTTCCTTGATCACCTCATCTGGGAATTCATAAGGAATTTCAAGGCTGTGGATAGCAATCATGCTAATAGATTTGGCGCTGTCTACGTCACCCAGCCGCTCTTTTACCCGCACCCGTTTGGGGCCAGACTGGCGCTTGCTTTTCACTGGCTCTGCCAGCACAAGCTCGCCTTCAACCGCGCCCATCACATCGTCACGGTCGATCCAGTATTCGTCACGGTTCTTCTTGTCCACCGGGTGCAGGCGTCCGCCATTTGGGCCACCGTGAAACACACCCATTAGCGCTTTTGGCGCCGGTTTCAGGAATTTGAGTACATTGGCTCGATAAACAGGTGGCTCGTCTTTTACTGGTGTGAGCCGCACAAGCGCCCTGTCGCCAGGTCCCATCGCGGGGCCAGCCTGCTTACCTTTTTTCTGGCTCAGGTAAATGCGGGGCGGTGTGCCACCACCCTCATAATTTACTGGTTTGAGAAGAGGGTCGCCATGGTCATCAAGACCGGCGAACTCGACAACCTGAACACTTGGCATACGGTCAGACGCCCTGAGTGCATGTCCGGTGTCTTTGGTCAGCAGGCCTTCTTCCGTCAATTCACGCAGGAGCTTCTTGAGGAATACCTTGTCAGGCCCTTTGATGCCGAAGGCGCGCGCTATGTCGCGTTTCGTGACCTTGCTGCCCGGAAAGTTGCGGATAAAATCCATAATTTCATCGCGGCTGGGCAGTTGTCCGGGCTCGTATTTCGCCAAGGGGCGTATCCTTTCCTTTTGCCCGATTAAGCCCGTAAATCAGGCTTAGGGCAACAGTCATGAGTGATGCGGTGCAGCGGGCGGGCCTGTATAACCGAAAAAGCGCCCCGGTCAGGACGCTTTTTTGCTCTTTGCTGCTGGCTTTTTAGCGGGCGCCTTTTTGGCCGTGGTTTTCTTGGCTGCTGCTTTTTTAGGGGCAGCCTTCTTTTTGGCTGGGCCCTTCTTGGATGCTTTGGCTGCAAGCCATTCCAGCGCCTGCTCAAGCGTTACGCTCTCTGGCTCGGTGCCTTTTGGCAGTGTTGCATTGGTTCGCTTATGGTTCACATAAGGGCCATAGCGGCCATCAAGCACGCGGATCGGGCCTTCCTCTTCCGGGTGTTCGCCCAGTTCCTTGAGGACCGTTTTGGTGCCGCCGCCTTTTTTCGCTGCGGCATCTGCAATTACAGATACAGCACGGTTGAGGCCAACGGAGAAGACCTCTTCGGTTGAGGCCAGTTTACCGTAGTTGCCGTCATGCGCCACATAGGGGCCGTAACGACCGATTGATGCCGTGATAATCTTGCCGGTTTCAGGGTGCAGGCCAACTTCACGCGGCAGAGAGAGTAGGGCGATAGCCTGCTCCAGTGTCAGGTTCCCGGCATCCATATCTTTTGGAATGCTGGCGCGTTTTGGTTTTTCGCCGCCTTTTTGGGCTTCGCCGAGCTGAATGTACGGGCCAAACCGGCCGGAACGCACGCTGATGGGTTCGCCGGTCTCAGGGTCTTCCCCCAGGTTTGCCGGTTCGTCGCTACCTTCACCGTTTTCGTCGCCATTGCTGCCAAACGGGCGGGTGTAATTACACTCAGGATAGTTGGAACAACCCACAAATGCACCGTACCGGCTTGTTTTCAGCCCCAACCGGCCGTCGCTACAGCTTGGGCATTTGCGTGGGTTTTTGCCAGGCTCATCGCTTTCGGCAAAAAGCATTGGCTCAAGATATTCATCAAGCGCATCAATAACTTCCGAATTGCGCACGCCGAGGATTTCTTCTGTTTTTGGCTTAAAGGCAGCCCAGAAATCACGGAGCACAGCTTTCCAGTCTTCTTCGCCCGCAGAAATATGGTCAAGCTGCTCTTCCAAGTTCGCCGTGAAGTCATACTCAACATAACGCGGGAAGAATTTCTCAAGGAAGGCCGTTACAAGGCGGCCTTTATCCTCGGGAATGAAGCGGTTGCGCTCCATATGCACATAGCTGCGTTCCCTTAGCACCGATAGAATGGATGCATAGGTTGAAGGGCGGCCAATGCCGAGCTCCTCAAGCCTTTTGACAAGGGTTGCTTCGGTAAAGCGTGGTGGTGGGTCGGTGAAATGCTGTTTCGGTGTCACTTGTTCAAGTGTCAGCACTTCGCCCTCATTCAGTTTCGGCAGGCGGGCTTCGTCTTCACCTGCGTCATCGTCACGGCCTTCCTGATAGACAGACAGGAAACCCTCAAACTGAACAACAGTGCCGGTTGAGCGCAGTTCGGCAGACTTGTCACTGTTGAGGATCGTCACCGTCGTGCGCTCCATCACAGCGCTTTCCATCTGGCTCGCGATCGTCCGGCGCCAGATCAGCTCATAAAGCTTCATCTCGTCTGCGTCGAGCGCATGAGATACATCTGCAGGGCGGCGCATCGGGTCAGTCGGGCGGATGGCTTCGTGTGCTTCCTGCGCGTTTTTTGCCTTGGTTTTATAAACCCGTGGGCTATCGGGCAGGAATTTGGCGCCGTAGCGTGATTCAATCACACCGCGCGTGGCGTTCAAGGCTTCCTGCGCGATGGTCACGCCGTCGGTACGCATATAGGTAATGAGACCCGTGACCTCACCGCCGATGGTTTTACCCTCATAAAGGCTTTGAGCAACGCGCATGGTGCGGTTTGCGGGGAAACCATACTTCCGCGCGGCTTCCTGCTGCAGGGTTGAGGTGGTGAAGGGTGGTTGCGGGTGGCGCCGTGCTGGTTTTCGTTCCACTGCCGTAACGGTAAGCGGCGTGCGCTCAACAAGGCTTGCAGCCTCGGTCGCTTGCGCTTCGTTGGCAATGCCGTATTTCTTGATCTTCTCACCGTGCAACGCAAACAGGCGCCCGATGAAAGATTTGTCAGACTGGCCGTTCAGCGCTGCTTCAACAGACCAATATTCCTGTGCGCGGAACTTCTCGATATCGCTTTCGCGCTCACAAACCAGCCTAAGGGCTACGGATTGAACACGGCCCGCAGAACGAGCACCGGGCAGCTTGCGCCACAAAACCGGTGAGAGCGTGAAACCAACCAGATAGTCAAGCGCACGGCGGGCGAGGTAGGCATTGACCATCTCGCTGTCCAGGTCGCGCGGCTCGGCCATCGCCTTCAGGATCGCGGATTTGGTGATCTCGTTAAAGACAACGCGCTTGATCTCAACGCCCTTGAGCGCTTTCTTTTTATTAAGCACCTCAAGCACGTGCCAACTGATGGCTTCTCCTTCGCGGTCGGGGTCAGTTGCGAGATAGAGACGGTCAGCGTCTTTCACCGCTTTTGCAATGTCGGTCAGGCGCTTATTCGAATCGCGGTCAACAACCCAGTCCATCGCAAAGTCTTCATTCGGCTTCACCGAACCATCTTTCGATGGCAGGTCCCGGATGTGGCCAAAGCTGGCTAACACCTTGAAATCTTTGCCAAGATACTTGTTGATCGTTTTGGCTTTTGAGGGTGATTCTACGATTACGACGTTCATACGTCCGTCTGTCCCTATCCTTGATAGCTATGCCCAATCAGGCCCACTCTTTAAGCCTTCACCTAGTTCGAAGACGGCAGGAATGCAATGCCTTCTTGCAAAAGCTGTGAAAATATCATTGGGCGAGAACCTTAACTCAGGCTGACTTTCCCACCCGCATGACGCGTTATTTTGCCCGCCAGTTCCAACTCCAGAAAGCCGGACAACACGGCTTCGGTCGGTAAGCCTGAAAGGCGGATAACCTCATCTATATGTACGGCACTTGGGCTCAGCAGGGAAAGTAAGGTGCCCTCGCTGGTCTCTGTCGTAGTCCTGATACGTTCTGAGGTTGTGACGATTTCGCGCGGTGTGAAATCAAAATCGGCTTGAAGAATCGGCTGTTTGCCTTGGTGCCATGTGCTCAGCTCATTCAAGATATCATCAGCGTTTTCCACCAGTATAGCGCCGTCCTTAAGGAGTTTGTTGGCGCCTTGGGAGCGCGGGTCAAGCGGTGAGCCGGGCACAGCAAATACATCACGGCCCTGTTCAAGGGCACAGCGCGCTGTGATCAGGGAGCCGGATCGCAGCGCCGCCTCCACAATCAATACCCCGTCCGACAGGCCAGAGATAATGCGGTTACGGCGCGGGAAGTGCCGGGCTTGCGGCTGTGTGCCCGGCGGCATTTCGCTAACCACCAGCCCGTCACTGGTAAGCTTATGGTAAAGCTCGGTATTTTCGCGCGGATAAATCACATCAAGCCCGCCTGCTACACAGGCGACGGTAGCGCTGAGCGATGCTTTATGGGCCGCAGCGTCAATACCGCGCGCGAGCCCGGATACGATTACGGTGCCTGCGTCCGATACCTTGCCCGCCAGCATGCCGGTGAGCTTGATGCCGCTTGCGCTTGCGTTTCGGGCACCCACCACGCCAAGCGTGGAGGTTGGGCTTAAAAGGTCAGTATTTCCAAGGGTATAGAGCACAGGTGGTGCATCTTCAGTGGCGGCAAGTCGGTAGGGGTAGGCGCTTTCACCCCAGAAAAAGGCTTGCGCGTCCAAACGGTTGACGGCCTCAAGCTCGCGCGCGCAATCACGCGCATCAGCTATACGCAATGGTTTGCGCCTGCCGCTAGAGGCCGCAAGCTCCGGCGCTTGTTCCGCTGCCGTAACACCGCTCCCGAACCGCATGATCAGTTGCCGGAACAGTACAGGGCCAATGCCGTCTGTGCGGATCAGGCGCAATCGAGCCAGTCGTTCTTCGTCAGAGAAACTGATCAATGTTTCCGTTTTGTTCATGGTGAAACTGTGGCGAACTTCGCCACATATGTCAATAAAGTGTGCGTGGTTATGCGGCGTATGTGAGGCGCGAGTGTGGCGTTAAGTATGGCGTGTTTCGCCTCACCCGCCGGGTGTGGTCTATTTCTTCTTGGCGCCTATTTTCGGTTCTTCACCCTTCATTATCCGGGCGATGTTGTCACGGTGCCGGATATAGATGACAAGGGTCATGAAAGCGATGGGCATCCAACCCGGCCCAAGTTGCAGATAAAATGCCACGAGCGGGGAAAGGAGCGAAGCAATAAGCGCCGAGAGGGACGAGATACGGAAGAGGGCCGCGGCCAACAGCCAAAGCCCGGCAAACGCGATCCCGAGCATCCACGAGATAGCAAACAGCGTGCCCACGAAGGTCGCAACACCTTTGCCGCCCTTGAAACCAAGATAGACGGGGAAACAGTGCCCGATGAAAGCCGCAGCGCCGGCAAGGGCCGCAAGCTCGGGCGCGACATAGTAGCGGGTGAGCAGCACGGCGATAGCGCCTTTGCCTGCATCGAGAAGGAGCGTTGCGAGGGCGAGGTCCTTCCGCCCGGTGCGCAATACGTTGGTTGCACCAATGTTGCCGGAGCCGATCTCGCGGATATCGCCAAGGCCCGCAAGTTTTGTGAACACAAGACCAAAGGGAACTGCACCCAAAAGATAACTCAAGGCAAGCACGGCCAGTGCTTCAATGGAAAAGCTCACGCTTTTGTCTCCCCTCCCGCAGCAACAAGCAGCCCCATATTGCCCCGGGCTGGCTTGCTACCTATTGTCACCCATCAGGCAGTATAAAGTGCTTTGCCTGCAACAACCGTCCGCCAAACCTGCCCTTGAACGGGCAGCGTGTCAAACGGCATGTTCCTGGCACTTGAAAGCAGGTCGTCCTGCACGATACGCCATGGTTTATCCGGGTCGAAGATCACCAGATCAGCAGGTGCGCCAGCTTCCAGCTTGCCAGACGGCAGGCCGAGAAGGGCCGCCGGTGTGCTGGTGAGTGCGCGCAGGAGCGTCATCATGTCAACCTTGCCGGAATGCACAGAGCCAAGCGTCAACGCCAGCATGGTCTCAAACCCGACCATGCCTTCATCGGCCTGACCAAAAGGCAGGCGCTTCACATCGGCGCTTTTGGGGTCATGGTCTGAAACAATGGTATCGATGGTGCCGTCAGCCAAACCCGCAATCAGCGCAAGCCGGTCTTCTTCAGAGCGCAGCGGCGGGCGTACTTTCGCAAAAGTGCGGTAGCCTTCAAGCGCGTTATCGTTAAGCATCAGATAGTGCGGTGCGGTGGAGCAGGTGACCTTCACCCCGCGTTTTTTTGCGGCGCGGATGGCGTCCACCCCTTCGCGGCTTGAAATCAGCGCGAAGTGAATGCGGGCACCAACAAGCTCGGCCAACCGTGCATCGCGTTCTATTTGGATCACTTCGGCGGCCGAAGGCACACCTGTAAGACCAAGCCGCGTGGCGATCTCGCCTTCATGGGCAACGGCGCCGCTTGCCAGGCTTTTGTCTTCCGCGAACTGTACGATCAGTGCGCCAAAATAGCCCGAGTATTCGAGCAGCCTACGCATGACCTGGCTATCAGACACTGGCGTGCGGCAATCTGTGAACGCCACAGCGCCAGACTGCTGCATCTGGCCGATCTCGGCAATCTGTTCGCCCCGCATGGAGCGGGTTGCCGCCCCCATGGGGAACACATTCACGGTTTCACTGTCTTCTGACCGGCGACGGATGCGTTCAACAACCGCGTCGGTATCAATCACCGTGGTCTGGTCAGGCTGCAGGATCACTGTGGTTATGCCACCCTTGAGGGCTGATTCTGCGTCTACCCTGTGGGCGCGCATATCAATAAAACCGGGGCAGAGGATATGGCCTTTGCAGTCGATAACCTCGGCGCCATCCGGCACAGATACGTCTGCGCCAAAGGCGGTGATCACTTCACCATTCGTGGTGAGCGTGCCTTTGGTATCAAGCCCGGTTTTCGGGTCCATTAGGCGGGCATTTATATAAGCGATGCTCATGTGTCGCTTTCCCCCCTCAAGCCTTTGGTCAGGATATCAAGGCAGGCCATGCGAACGGCCACGCCCATTTCCACCTGTTCCTCAATCGCGGAACGGTCAAGGTCGTCTGCAACGTCTGAAGCGATCTCAACTCCGCGGTTCATTGGGCCGGGGTGCATCACAAGTACATCGTCCTTGGCGTATTTCAGTTTCTCGTGGGTCAGGCCCCAGAACTGGTAATATTCGCGCAGGCTGGGCAGGAAAGCGCCCTGCATGCGCTCTTGCTGTAGCCTGAGCATCATCACAACGTCCGCGCCCTCCAGGCCTTCGTCCATACGGTGGAAAACTTCCACGCCCAGCCGGTCTACGTCTTTGGGCAGCAGCGTCGGCGGGGCAACAAGGCGCACCCGTGCGCCCATGGCGTTCAGGAGGTATATATTCGAGCGGGCAACCCGGCTGTGCGCCACATCGCCTGAGATCACAATGGTCTGGCCGTGGATCCTGCCTTTGCGGCGGCGAATGGTCAGCGCATCCAGAAGTGCCTGTGTCGGGTGTTCCGACCGGCCGTCACCGGCGTTGATCACTGCGCAGTCCATCTTCTCCGAAAGGAGCTTCACAGCACCACTATCTGCATGGCGCATTACCAGCACATCCGGGTGCATGGCGTTCAGCGTCGCTGCGGTATCAAGGAGGGTTTCCCCCTTCTTGATCGAGCTTGAGCCGGTGGACATGGATGTGACATCCATGCCCAGGCGCTTGCCTGCGATCTCGAAGCTCATCAGCGTGCGGGTCGAATTCTCGAAAAACAGGTTGATTTGGGTCAGGCCGTCACACTTGTCTGTGGACTTTTTCGCCTGCCTGTTCTGTTCCGCGTAACCGTCCGCCGTATCAAGCAGATACTTGATTGCGGTGGGGTCCAGCGCCCAGATGCCGAGGAGATGTTTGTGAGGGAAAAGCTGGCCCGAGGGCGGAGAGACTTCCGCGCGCGGGTAAGAGGCCGTTTCGGTCGTTTGCTTGCTCATCAAGCTGGCCTTATAGGGGCAAATGCCCAAGGCCGCAAGTACTTGTTCAAAAGCATTTTCCTGTGATGCGCAGGTGACCTTATGGGCTGTTGCGAGCAGGCCTAATGGCCTGCCCTCCGCCTGCCATTATATGGTCATGGTTTCCTTTAAGTCTGATTTCGCTCAACCAGTGTGGTTTTTATTGCTATATTAAGTTGCCAATTGCTTGTGATGACGGGCCTTGGAACGGGAGGTGCAGATGGACGTTGTTATGTCTTCGATCCATATGTGGCTGACGTTTGCAGTCATTGTCGGGGCCATATCTTTTTATGCCAGCGAGCGGTTCTCTGTTGAGATCATATCGCTCGGGGCGCTCGTCACATTGTTGCTGATATTCTATTTCATCCCGCTTGACGGTGACGAGACGCTGACGAGCATGGAACTGCTTGCGGGTTTTGCACACCCGGCTGTTATTACCATCCTCGCGCTTATGGTGATCGGGCAGGGCATGAGCCAGACGGCAGCATTTGAGGGGCCAACCACCTTGTTGCTGCGCTATGGCCGCCATCGCCCCAGAACCCTTGTGTTGTTGTGCCTGATGTTTGTGATGGTGCTTAGTGCGTTTCTCAACGATACACCGGTTGTGGTCATGTTCTTGCCGGTGATGATCGTGCTGGCCAACAAGCTCGGCGATACACCGGGCAGGGTGCTGATGCCGCTTAGTTTTGCGGCCATTCTTGGCGGGATGACAACACTTTTGGGCACCAGCACCAACCTGCTTGTCGCGGGCAGCTATCTGTTTCTGACCGGTGACGAAATCGGTTTTTTTGACTTTACGGTGCCGGGCCTCGTGATGGCCTTGGTGGGATTTTGTTATCTGTCGCTGGCTGCACCCCATTTGTTGAAATCGCGCGCAAAAGCGCCTGACGACAGCCACGGCCATCACGGCAGGCAGTTTATTGTACAGCTGCATTTACGCTCAAGCAGCCCCTATGTTGGCAGAACAGCGGTTGCGGGTATGCTGCCGGGGCTTGAGGCTCTGACGGTCAGGTTGATTGAGCGGCGGGGTGAGGTTTTCCTGCCGCCGTTTGAAGATGTCAGCCTCAAGACAGGCGATGTGGTGACTGGCGCGCTGACCCGTGACCAGTTGCACGATATTCTGAGCGAAGACACCGGCATGCTTTGGGGTGGCCGTGTCGTGTGGGAGCCGCACCAGAACGGCGCAAGTGCGGAAGTGCCGCACCTTTATGAAGTGCTGGTGGCGCCTGCCTCAGCCCTTGAGGGACGAACCTTGCAAGAGGCGGGCGCGACTCTGGCGGGGGGCAGTATGATCATCGGTGTGCAGCGGAAAACGAGAATGCCGCGCAGCAGCCTGTATGGCATTCGCCTTGAAGCGGGTGATATCCTGCTGGTATGCGGTAACGCGGGCCAGATGCGGGCGCTGCGCAATAACCGCGATGTGGTTTTGATGGAGTGGTCGGGCCACGCTATCCTTGACAAGGGTAAAAAATGGGCTGCGCGGCTTATTTTTCTTGGCACTGTGTTTGCGTCTGCAAGTGGACTGTTGCCTATTGTTATTGCCGCAGTCGGCGGCGCTTTCCTGATGGTAACAAGTGGTTGCCTGACGGTGCATCAGGCCAGCCGGGCAGTGAATCGCCGGGTCTATCTGCTGGTGGCTGCGGCTCTTGGTATGGGCGCAGCGATGGAGGCATCCGGCGGTGCCGCGTTTCTGGCCATGGGTTTGGTTGAGACGTTTCAGGGTGCATCTGCACCGGTTATGCTCTCGGCGCTGTTTATCCTTATTGCGGTAATTTCAAATATCCTCAGCAACAACACAACCGCCATCCTGTTCACGCCTATCGCGGTGGATATGGCGAACCAGCTGGAGCTTCCTGCCTTGCCTTTTGTGGTGACGGTTATTTTTGCTGCCAACTGCTCCTTCGCCACACCGGTAAGTTATCAGACCAACCTTCTGGTTATGGGGCCGGGCCGGTATGTTTTTGGCGATTACCTGCGCTTTGGTGTGCCGCTGGTGGTGGTGCTGTGGGTGACCTTCACGCTGTTTGTGCCGTGGTATTATGGCCTTTAAAGCGCGCGGCCCATGGCTCGGGCTCCGCGCAGCAGCTGTTGGCGACGGTAGCGATAAGCCTGTACCAGGAAACAAGCACCATGATGGCCATGGTCTCACCCTCATTATAGGTAGCGTGAAGCCAGGATTTCACCGGTTCGGAAATGCTCGCTTGCCCTAAAATATCATCACAGGCCAGAAGCGCGGCGCGTTCGCCTTTAGTCCAGCGCGCATCATCAGCGCTTCCGTGTGATACAGCTTTCACGTCTTCCGCTGAAAGGTTTGCAGCGTCTGCAAAGGCGGTGACATGCACGCCCCATTCATACTCGCATGCCATTTGGGCACAAGTGCGCAGGATAAGCATCTCCCGTACGCGCAGGCTAAGCGGCGAAGCTTTGCCCAGAAAATAAGCCCCGAGCGGCAGCATGGCGTCCATCAGGCTTGTGTTTTTGGCGAGGGTGCGGAAAAGCACGAGCGGTTCAAACGGTGCGCCGGGTGGCATCCATTTTTTGAGCGTGGCTTCCATGGCTGGTTCATAGGGGGGCTCAAGCGGGCTGACAGCAGGGGTAAACGGCATTTGCTTTCTCCTTCGAATGATACTGAAATAGTATCGATACTAAAAACGTAGCATTCGGAGTTGGAGTTTCAAGGCCGGAAGGGCAGTTTGTTTAAAAACAGGCGCGTGACCGGGCTAGTTGAAAAGCCATGGTTGAAAGGCCGAGGGGAGAGGAAAGGGGCAGGCCGCTAGAATTCTTCTGCCCAGCGTCCAGCCCATGTATGCAAGGGGCCAAAGGCCTTGATGAGGT
Source organism: Kordiimonas sp. (assembly GCF_965216265.1). GTDB lineage: Bacteria > Pseudomonadota > Alphaproteobacteria > Sphingomonadales > Kordiimonadaceae > Kordiimonas. The sequence continues at coordinate 398,297 of NZ_OZ244153.1, read as the reverse complement.
CAAGCCCAAGCGGGGTAAGCCGCCAGCGACGGTCATCGTCGCTTTCGATGATTTTGGCGGTTTCAAGTTCCTTCAGGCGGGTTGAAAGCACGCTGGGGGACATGCCGCCACACCGGGCCTGCATTTCCCGAAAGCCTATGGCGCCGTCGCGCAGCTCCCATATGACGCGCAGGCTCCAACGTCGGCCCAGAAGATCAAGCGCTGCCATTATCGGGCGGCCTGACGATGATCCTTTCACCGGTTGGCCGGGCAGGGGGACCTTTTTTTCAGCGTGTGAAGGCACGGGTATTACTCGTCATAAAACACGCGTTCATAGACCACGCGGCCAGCATGGCCTTCAAGCGCGCCTTTCCAGCACTCAAGCGCCATGAAGTGCGCGTTTTGGGCGTCGTTATCGCTGTAGGTCAGGCCGAAGTCTGCGGCGGGCTGAAACCCTACCTTGTTATAAAAGCTGGTGTGGCCCAGAAGCACAAGCGCATCGGCTTCAATGGCGGCCAGACTTTCCTGCAGGAACTTGCCGCCGATGCCTTGCCGCTGGTGCTCCGTATCAACAGCCATGGGGCCAAGGCCCCATATTTCACGCTTGCTGTCCATGCCTTCAATATGCACCCGGCTGTATCCGATGTAGCCCACAAGCGCGCCCTTGTCCCACAGCCCGTGTTCTGCGCACATGCGCTCGGCTGTCCTTAGCTTGCGCACAAGGTTGGCTTCAAATTCGGTGGGGAAGTTGGCGCGCAGGAGGCTGTCGATATTCGGGCCGTTATCGACGCTTATTTCTGGGTCAAAGCGCATGTAATGCTCCTTGAAGAATATAGGCCGCCGCCATCTTGTCGATCACGTCCTTACGACGCGCGCGGCTGCTGTCTGCTTCGAGAAGTGTACGCTCAACAGCACTTGTGGACAAGCGTTCGTCCCAAAGAACCTGAGGCAGGTCAAACACCTTGCCGAGATTGTCGGAGAAGGCACGCACCGACTGGCAGCGCGGGCCTTCGCTGCCGTCCATATTTACTGGCCAGCCGATAATGAAGCCGCCGATGTTATGCTCCGCCACCAATACCTCAAGCCGCGCAACATCATCCTTGAAGCGTTTGCGCCGGATAATCTCAAGCGGCGTTGCGACAGTGAAGGTGATGTCTGAAAGCGCAAGGCCAATGGTTTTGGTGCCCGGGTCCATGCCCAGAAGGCGCTGCCGGGGTTTCATCCGGGCCTTGAGCTCAAGAACGGTGACCTGTTTGCTCAACGGTTGGCCTCCAGCCATGCTTTGGCACGCGCGGCGGCATTGGCGCGAATGTTCATGTAGAACAGGTTAATGTCATAACCGTGATAATTCTCACCCGTCATCAGATACTCGCGCCAGCTGCCTTGCGGTGGCTCCGTAAGATACAGAATACCGCGTTGGCCGCAGCGCGCACCGGTGAGGCCCTCTATGGGCGCAGAGATCGGGCCGGGGTCAGGCAGCAGCTCAATGGCGCCAAGGTTGGCTTCGCGGCTGGCTTTACCGCCCACGTGCCAGTTGAGCGGGTTGGTGCACAGCATGGTGGTGCCTGCACGAGCCTTGCCGTTCAGGCCCGGTGTTTTGGCGAACATATCCAGAAGGCCGCTTGGGTCACCGTCTTTCGAAAAGCTCTGGTATGAGATCACACAGCCGGTTTCCTTGGGGCTTTCACAAGCACCGATGCCGTCAAGCGCGCCAAGGTCGCCCTCAAGGCTCACCGGCCAGCCAATGACATAAGCCGCAACCATGCGGTCACGCAGCTCAGGCATGGGGGCGATACGTTCCGCCAGCAGGAGAAGAGCATGAAGCGCGCCCTGGCTGTGGCCGGCCAGAATGAAAGGCCGCCCGGCGTTGTCGTTCGCGAGGTAATAGTCAAAAGCGTTCAGGACGTCAGCATGGGCACGAACGATGGCCTGTACGCCCTGGCCGCTGTCGTCAAAAAAGGCACCAAAGGCAGCCTGCCGGTATTTCGGTGCATAAACCTGACCCGCGAGATTAAAGGCGCTGGCTTGATAGCGCATGGTGAAGTTCGTCCGCCTGCGCACGGCGGCTTCGTCGCCTTCAAGCTCTGCGTTCCAGCGGTCTTTGCTCATGTAGGTTGTGGGGTGGATGTAAAAGACGTCTACCGCAGGCAGCATCATGGTTTGCACCACACCTTCCGGCAGCAGGGTGGCTTGGCTGTCAAGGCCGGGCCGTGCAGCCCATGCGCTCTCATCGGCATAATCTGGCGCTTCGCGGTGGTCTTCACTGGCAATCTCGTGGGTTGGCACAAATGCCCAGCGCAACATGGTGCCCTGATTGCTGGTGAACAGCACGCCCGCGATCAGGATCAGCACGATGATGGCGGCAATCGCCAGCAGGAACTTTGCCGCAGGTGCGGTTTTATGTTTCGCCATTTTCTTGTCTCCCCCTACCGGTGGTATCCATCAGGATACGTTCGTCTCGCGTGGCCACAGGGCCATGATATGGTCATCTACGACACGCCCGTCTTCATAGCGGACAGCGCCTCTTCGTGTTCCCTCAAACTGGAACCCAAGCTGAGTATATAACTCAATTGCATGGGCATTGTCTGCGTGAACATGAAGCTCAATGCGTTCAAGCGTCGGGTGTATTTGCACCCAGGCAATGAAATGTGAAAGCAGTTTTTTACCCAATCCCCTGCAGCGCCAACCGCTGGCGACAGACATGGCAAAGGAGGTGGAGTGTGTGACCCGCTGCCTGCGGTCTGTCCAGCTATCCAGCATGGCGATGATCGCATTGCCTTCGGTGGCAACGAGACAGCGTTCATATTTTGATGTTGCCTTGCGCGCGATCCAGAACCGTTGCCGCCATGGGCCAGCCCTGAACTCACCGGGCGCGGTGACCATGTGCTGCGCGTCAGCAAATAGGCGCCTTTGGTACGCAATCATCGCTTTTGCGTCAGACGGTCTGGCGTTGCGGATTTCAGGCAGGGTTGTCATGAATTAAGCGGCTTCCTTTGGTCGATTTGGTGCATGGCGGCGGGGCTATTGCAAGGAGAAAATATCCCTTTGCGTCTCAGTATTTTGTGATGCTGATAGTGCTGGACGCTACCAGTGACAGGATGTAGTTTTATATTTAGGGGTATTTTATAGAAAATATGCCGATAAAACCGGCTTTGGGAGGCGAAAATTTCGTCATTTGATTCAGAAATTGATCTGATCGGTGAGAAGGAAGGCTATGGCCTGGGCGAATATCGCCTGTTTGATGCCAGTGAAGAGCTTGGCCTTGGCGATGATTTCCGCGAAATCCTTTCGTATTTCAAAGCGCGCCGCAGGGCGGGGCAACTCAATTTGAAATCAGACATATCGCCTGCGGCATTCAAGGACTATCTGCCTTGGATAGCGCTCCTGGAGCCTATCTGGGACGAGCGCGGCCATATCGTGAACGCGCGGGTCACATTGCATGGCTCCGCCGCCGCTGCTGCATACTCGAACGTAACAGGCAAGCTTGTGCGTGACGTTCACAAGCCGGAGGTTGCGAACCGTCTCGTGGCTTCGCTTGACGCATCAAATGCCCGCCGCGCCGGGGTTATTGGTATTAGCGAAGAACGCCTTGGCCCGCCACCCCACGTGCGGCTCAATATTCTTTATTTACCGGTGACATCGGACGGTGAGCAGATCACCCACTTTTTCGCCTACGGACGGCTTGACCGATTGGGCTGATCACGAATAGCACTGAATTATCCGCTATTATCTGCGAAACACATGCATTCACGCTTGCCCGGCGCGCAATCAGGCGTTAAGTTCCGCGCTGATTTCTAGGGTTTTTCCTGACAGTTCATAGGGAATTTTCATGTCGAACATAGACAAGGCGACAGTGGCCAAGATTGCCCGGCTCGCGCGTATTAAAATTGAAGATGAAAAGCTGGAGCCACTCGCGGGTGAGCTCAACAATATTCTCGGCTGGGTCGAGCAGCTTGACGAGGTTAACACCGATAACATCGAGCCGATGTCGAGCGTGGTGGATGCCAAGCTTCGCTGGCGCGCGGATGAGATCACCGACGGTGATTGCCAGGAAAAGGTGCTCAAGAACGCACCCCGTGGCGAGTACGGCTTTTTTGCCGTGCCTAAAGTGATTGAATAGGGGCTGGTGGTATGAGTGATTTAACCAAACTTTCGATTGCTGATGCGCGCGACCTCTTGGGGAAGGGCGACTTGTCGTCCCGCGAGTTGACGGAAGCCCACATCAAGGCCGTAGACAGTGCTGACGCGCTGAACGCATATGTCGCGAAAACGCCGGAACTGGCGCTTGAGATGGCAGACCGCGCAGACGGCATGATCAAAGCCGGTAACGCCAAAGGCATGACCGGTATCCCCGTGGGCATCAAGGACCTGTTCGCCACCAAGGGTGTGCACACGCAGGCCTGTTCGCACATTCTGGATGGTTTCAAGCCCGAGTATGAAAGCTCGGTGAGCCAGAACCTGTGGGATGATGGTGCCGTTATGCTGGGTAAGCTCAATATGGATGAGTTTGCCATGGGCTCCTCGAATGAGACAAGCTATTACGGCCCGGTGAAAAACCCGTGGCGCGCCAAAGGTTCCAATAATGATTTTGTGCCCGGTGGTTCGTCCGGTGGGTCTGTGGCCTCTGTTGCAGGTTACGCGGCAATGGGCGCGACCGCATCAGACACTGGTGGTTCTATCCGCCAGCCAGCGGCCTTCACCGGCACATTTGGTATCAAGCCAACATATGGCCGTTGCAGCCGTTTTGGCATGGTGGCCTTCGCAAGTAGCCTTGATCAGGCTGGCCCGATCACCCGCAACGTGCGGGACGGGGCTATCATGCTTGAGAGCATGTCAGGGTTTGACGCGAAGGACAGCACCAGCGTTGATGTGGCAGTGCCTAACTTTGAAGCGGCGCTTACGGGCGACGTTCGCGGCATGAAGATCGGTATTCCAAAAGAATACCATCTTGACGGTATGCCCGCGGAAATTGAAGCGCTGTGGAACCAGGGCATTGAATGGATGAAAGCTGCGGGCGCCGAGATCGTGAACATCTCGCTGCCGCACACCAAATATGCGCTGCCAACCTATTATATCGTGGCACCAGCCGAAGCCTCCTCCAACCTTGCCCGTTATGACGGTGTGCGCTACGGCTTGCGCGAGCTGGTTGAAGGCGGTGGCCTTGCGGATATGTATGAAGCAACCCGCGCCGCCGGTTTTGGCGACGAAGTGAAACGCCGTATCATGATCGGCACTTATGTGCTTTCGGCAGGCTATTATGATGCCTATTACCTGAAAGCCCAGAAGGTTCGCCAGCTTATCGCCAACGATTTCAAGGAAGCTTTCTCAAAAGTGGATGCGATCCTGACGCCAACAGCGCCAAGTGCGGCGTTTGCGTTTGGTGAAAAATCGGCTGACCCGATCGCCATGTATCTCAATGATGTGTTCACGGTGCCAGCGTCGCTTGCCGGTATCCCGGGCTCAAGCGTGCCTGCGGGGCTTGATGCCAGCGGCTTGCCGCTTGGCCTTCAGGTGCTTGGTAAAGCGTGGGACGAAGAAACTGTGTTCAAAGTATCAGGTGTGATCGAGGAAGCTGCGGGCTTCACGGCCAAACCTGAAGAGTGGTGGAGGTAAGCGTCATGAGCAAATTTCTTATTCAGGGCGCCACAGGTGATTTTGAGGTCGTGATCGGCCTTGAGGTGCACGCGCAAGTGACCTCAAACGCAAAATTGTTCTCTGGTGCCGCAACCGAGTTTGGCGCGGAACCCAACTCGCAGGTGAGCCTTGTGGATGCGGCCATGCCCGGCATGCTGCCGACCATTAACGCTGAATGTATCCGCCAGGCGGTACGCACCGGCTTGGCACTGGGCGCAGAGATCCATAAATTCTCGGTGTTTGACCGCAAGAACTATTTTTATGCTGACCTGCCGCAAGGCTACCAGATCAGCCAGTTCAAACACCCGATTGTGGGTGAGGGCACCATCACGCTTGATCTGGGAGAAGGCCGCACCAAGGATGTCGGCATTGAACGTATTCACCTTGAGCAGGATGCGGGCAAGTCGATGCATGACCAGCACCCGCAATATACCTATGTGGACCTGAACCGTTCAGGCGTTGCCTTGATGGAGATCGTCTCCAAGCCGGATATGACAAGCCCTGAGGAAGCCGGTGCTTATGTCACCAAGCTTCGCACCATTTTGCGTTATATCGGCAGCTGTGACGGCAATATGGAACAGGGCAGCATGCGCGCAGACGTGAACGTTTCCGTTCGCCGCGCTGGTGAGCCGCTTGGCACGCGTTGTGAGATCAAGAACGTGAACTCGGTTCGTTTTGTGCGTCAGGCTATTGAGTATGAAGCACAGCGCCAGGTGGATATCATCGAGGCTGGCGGCAAGATCGATCAGGAAACCCGCCTGTTTGACCCGGGCAAGGGTGAGACACGGTCCATGCGTTCCAAGGAAGAAGCGCATGATTACCGCTATTTCCCTGACCCTGACCTGTTGCCGGTAGAGTTTGACGATGCCTTTGTGGATAGCGCGCGCGACAGCCTGCCTGAGCTGCCGGACGAGAAAAAAGCCCGTTTTGTGAACGAGCTTGGTTTGCCCGATTATAACGCAAGCGTTCTGGTGGCAGAAAAAGAGTCATGCGACTATTTTGAAAACCTGATCGCGGCACTGGCCAAAAGCACAGGCAAGGACGCAAAAGGCCTTGGCGCAAAAGCATCCAACTGGGTAACCGGTGACCTGTTCGGCGCGCTCAATAAAGCGGGCAAAACGGTTAATGAAAGCCCGGTGAGTGCGACCCAGGGCGCTGAATTGCTTGCGCTTATTGAAGACGGCACCATCTCTGGCCGTATCGCCAAGGACGTGTTCGAGATCATGTTCGAGACCGGCAAGGACGCAGGCGTGATCGTTGAGGAAAAAGGCCTCAAGCAGGTTTCCGACACTGGCGAGATCGAGAAGATCATTGACGAAGTGATCGCCGCGAACCCGGGCCAGCTTGAGCAGTACCGTGCAGGCAAAGACAAGCTGATCGGCTTCTTTGTGGGGCAGGTGATGAAAGCCACTGGCGGCAAAGCCAACCCGGGCATGGTGAACAAGCTTCTCAAGCCAAAGCTCGACGGCTAACGGCTTTGGCCGCTCGGCCAAACTAAACCCGAGATATAAACCGGAAAGACTGGCCCAAAAAGGCCGGTCTTTTTGCGTTAAGGAGACGGTTTTTCGCGGTGGAGCGACGCGACGGACATCCCGCATGGGTGTATCCTCAGGGCACGCAGGAGGTCGTAGTTTAAGGGAGCGAGGGACCCATGACCAAATTTGAAACCAACCGCCGCACGGCGCTGAAACTGGTGCTGGCATCTGGCGCGCTTACACTTATGGTGCCGCGTGCGCTTTTCGCGGCTTCCCAGCAGGAACTGACCTATCAGGTTGACGGCATGACAGTGCCGCTTCTTATCATTCATGCGGATAACAGCGCGACGATCATGAACGTAACGCCGGATATGGGACAGGGCACTTCCACCAGTATGCCAATGATTCTGGCGGAAGAGTTTGATCTGGATTGGGAGCGCGTAACGGTGGATACGCTGCCGCTCAGGCGTTCAAGAAACGCGGAGGGCCAGATGCGCTACCGCTACCACATACAGGGCGCGGGCGGCAGTGTGAGCACCCGGTACGGCTGGGAGCCGCTCCGCACTATCGGCGCGCAGGGGCGTGATATGTTCGTGCGCGCCGCCGCTGGTCGCTGGGGTGTGGCGCCAACCGGCCTCATCACTGAGAAAGCGGTGGTGAAAAACCCCATGAGCGGCAAGAGCCTGAAGTACGCTCACCTTTTGGATGATGTGGCGAAACTCAGCCCACGTGACGATGTGCCCCTCAAGGCCCGGAAAGACTATAGAATTATCGGCACAGCAAAACGCATGAAAGCAGTGCCGGATATCATAAAGGGCAAAGCGGTTTTCGGGATAGACCAGCAAACAGAGGGCATGTTGCATGCAGTGATTGAGCGCTGCCCGCATTTCCGTGGACAGGTGCGCATGCTGGATGATAGTGCCGCGCGGCAGGTGGCCGGTGTGCACGACATCATTATCATGGAGTGGCAGGCGCCCGATAGCCCGGTGGTGGAAGAGCTGGTGGCCGGTGTGGCGGTGGTGGCAGACAGCCTGTGGGCTGCAAAAAAAGCACGTGAGCTTCTGGAGATTGAGTGGGACGCAGGGCCTTATGCTGGATATTCCTCTGCGGAAGCTGAGGCGCGCAGCCATGCGATGCTGGCGTCAGGTGAAGGCTTTGATGTGCTCGACTACGATGGCAACGTGCGCAACTTTGGTGACGTGGAGACCGCCTTTGGTGAGGCCGCGCAAACCCATGAAGCGATCTATACGGTGCGCCATATCGCCCACGCATTGATGGAGCCGCATTCTACGGTCGCGGACGTGCGCCTAAATGAGGCGTTCGTGAAGGCCCCGACCCAGTCGCTTGGTCGTGTGCAGGATATCGCCAGCATCATCAGCGGCATTCCAGCCGAAAACATCCATGTTGAGCTGGGACGGCCCGGCGGTTCCTTCGGGCGACGCTATAACCGGGATTATGTGGCTGAAGCGGTGTGGCTTTCAATGACAGTCAGAAAACCGGTGAAGGTGACCTGGATGCGCGAGGATGAGCTGACCCAGTGCCGCTACCGCGCCGCCAACAACTATAAGCTCAGGGGCGGGGTGGATAAAAACGGCAAGCTGACCGCGCTTGAGGAGATGCAGGCCAGCCCCTACCAATCATTTGATCCTGACGTGCTGCCGCCCGTTGGCTGGATGTATGAGGACCTGACCGGTTTTAATTTCGAGACCGGCATTATCCCGAACCATGTGATGAAGCAGAAGTTTTTCCCCGGCCCCGTACCGCGCGGGCCATGGCGTGCGCCAGGCAGCATCAACTCAGCCTTCGCCCAGCTCAGTTTTCTGGACGAATTGGCTGAGATGGCGGGCAAGGACACGCTTGAGTTCATGCTCTCTGTACTTGGGGACCCCCGCACCTATGGCACAGAAGAATACCCCATGGACACAGGCCGCATGGCGGCGTGCTACCGGCTGGCAGCAGAGAAAGCCGGCTGGGGCAAAAAACTGCCCAAAGGCCACGGCATGGGCATCGCGGGTTATTATTCGCACCAAAGCTATGTGGCCCATGTGGTTGAAGCGCGTGTGGATGATGACGGGCACATCACCGTTGACAAGGTAACCTCCGCCGCAGATTGCGGGCTTGTGGTGAACCCGAATGGTGTGCGGGCGCAGATTGAAGGAGCAATCCATGATGCGCTTTCTGTGGCGCTGGGGCAGGAAATCACGGTGGTGAACGCGGCTGTACAGCAGAGCAACTTCCATGAATATGATATGGCGCGGATGGACCGCAGTGTGAAAGAGATCGATATCCATATCATTGAAGGGGCTGACAGCCCAACGGGCATGGGGGAACCTGCGATGCCGCCCTTTGCGCCTGCATTGATGGGCGCGATTTACCGCGCCACAGGCAAACGCATACGCCGGTTGCCGATCGCGGACCAGCTCTCCGCATAGATATTTATAGGTGCGCCACAATTTTGCCATTAGCCATTCCCATGTTAGCCTTATGAGGAGGCTGACATGCGAACACGAGCGATTGGCATATTAACGGTGCTACTTCTTGCAGGTGGCGGGGCAGGCGCACAAGATGGTGCCTGTGACGGCAATGCTTGTGACCTGTTGAGCCCAGACCCTAAAGCTTCGGCCAGTTTTGAAAAATACCAGGTGCGCGAACAAAGCCCCGCGTGGGCATTGGCGCTTGGCACGCTCTCCGGTGCGCTGATCGGCAACGAGATTGCCGATACGGCAGGCGCGATCGGTGGTGGTGTGCTTGGTGCGGCGCTTTCCCAACAGCGGGAAGAGCGCTGGCGGGTGGAAGAGCGCGCGAAAGCGCGTGATGAAGCCCAGCGGCGTGGTGATGATATATTCTATAACCCGGCGCATCGTATACCGGTGGATGCGCACTATTTGCACACCGCAGGACCGCCACGGAAGGTGAAATAGAGCCTGCGCGCAGGTTCATGCAGTGTTCAGTTTACAATGGCTAAACTTCGAACAACCCTAATGGAGGTTGATATGTTTAGAAAATCTCTGCTCTTGTTATCGACCGTGGCAATATTGGTGCCTAGCGTACCGAGCTTTGCGGACAGTAAAGACGAGCGCCGCGAGAAATACAGAAAAGAAAGCACGGCGAAACCGCAAGCCCAAAGGCAGCAAGCCCAAAGGCAGCAAGCGCAGAGACAGCGCGCACGCCAGAGCGAACCGCGACGCGAACGGCAACGTGCCGCCCCGCAGCCGCGCCGCGAACAGGCAGCGCCACAACAGCGCCGTCAGCGTCAGCTCGCAGCGCCGGACAGGCGGGATATTGCGTCCCCAAACCGTGCGCAGCGTCAGGCTGCAACTCGTGCAGACCGCCAACCCAGAGCGGACCGCCAGGCGCGCAATGTACGGGCACAAAACACCGACGGGTATCGCCAACGCCACGCAGTGGTTGCCCGCGCAGATCGGGAACGGGTGCGTAACGTTCGGGAAACCCGCGAGGCGCGTGATCGTTCGGTTAACCGGCAGGATCGCCCTGTTCGGGCCCGCACACCAGACCGCCGCGACGTGATGCAAGCCAATAAGTCATTTACCAACACCAAAAAGCGGGATGTTAGCCGCGTACCCGTGAATTACGGGCAGCGCCGCCATGATGGCCAGCAAAACTGGAACGGTGGCCGCGACCGCGGGCGTCACGTGTCGTCAGATAATGGCCGTGGGAGAGGCAATGACCATCGTTCACGCGGTGACCATCGCGACCGGGACCATAACTATCGCGGCAATCATAATCGTTACCGGGATCATGACCGTGGCCGTAAAAACGGTTGGCATCACCGCTATCGGGATCGCCCGAAAACACGTATTTACATTGGCCTGGGCACAAACCCTTATGGCTATTGGGGCCGCCCTTATTATGGTCACTATAGCTATAGCGACTGGCCGTTCTATTCAGGCTACTGGCATGCACGCTCTCACTGGGCGTGGCACACGCACCACAGCCACTACCACTATGGTGGCTATTGCCCTGGCCTGAGCCATGGCTATCAGGCGAGCTACCATTATGATGAGCCTTATTATGCCGGATATTCGTCAAACGCAGGCAACGAGGTTGCAGGCACAATCCTTGGCGGTGTTGTTGGTGGTATCCTGGGCTCGGAGATTGATGGTGGGCGTAACCGCACTGCGGGTATCGTGATTGGCTCGCTTCTTGGTGCGACGGTGGGTAACTCTATCGCCAAAAGCAGTAACAACAGCCGGACTGTCAGCAGCAACTATCGCTACACGGCCGACTATCATGATGATGACCCAACGATCTATCATTATGAGAATGAAGGCTATGCACCACCACGCGAAGAAGTTCGTAAGTGCATCGAATATGATGTGCGGGGCGGCAATTATGTTTGTCGCCGCTGGACGGTGGAATATAAATAATCACCAGTTTAGTCGGGTGTGATGAAAAGCGGCCTTCCGGGGCCGCTTTTTTATTGCCAGTTGCTGCCTGTGGGAAGTTCTAACGAGCAACAGCACAAACAGCTTGGGCGATGGCTGCTTCCAACTCGTTCTGGTCAATGGGTTTGCCAACACAGTCGTTCATGCCCGCTTCCAGATAGGATGCCTTGTTTTCTGCGATCAGGTCGGCCGTAAGAGCGATCACAGGTATTTTTCCCTTGTATCCCGGAAGTTTGCGGATCATTTGCGTTGCCTCGGGGCCAGAAACAAACGGCATACGTACGTCCATCAATACAAGATCAAAGTCACCGTCTCTCACTTGCTCGAAAGCTTTCTGTCCGTCGCTGGCGATCACACATTCATGGCCGAGCTTTTTCATCAAGCCCTTGATGATCATCTGGTTGATCTCATTGTCTTCGGCAACAAGGATGGAAAGCGCGCGAAGGTCAGGCAGATGCATGTCTGCCGTGATGGCATTTTCCTCGACATCTTCTTCAGCGTCCGCTGGCTCATAAGGTATGGAAAATTTGAAACAGCTTCCTTTGCCGAGCTCGCTTGTAACGCCGATTTCACCGCCCATACATTCAACCAACCGTTTGCACACCGCCAGCCCCAGTCCTGTGCCGTGGTATTTCCGGCTGATGGACGGGTCGGCTTGCACAAAGTCCTGAAACAGGTTGGCGGCTGTTTTTTCATTCATGCCTATGCCTGTATCAACCACTTTAAAAACCAACCGTTGCTGGTCTTTGTCATGGTTGCAAACAAGGCTGACTGTACCTTCGTCGGTAAATTTGACCGCGTTGCCAAGTAGGTTGACGAGTACTTGGCGCAAGCGCGTAGGGTCTGCGCGCACCACGGCGGGAAAGTCATCTGTCACGTTGGCGGTAATGTGCAACTTGGATTTTTTCTCTGGTGGGCAGGTCATGTATAACAGCCGCACCACGTCGTCGGCGACATCTAACGGGCGGAAGTTGACCGGCTCTATAACAAATTTACCGGCATCCAGTTTTGAGAGGTCGAGAATATCGTTGATGATGCGAAGAAGCGCCTTCCCGGTTTCCTTGATCCTTTTTGCCTTGAACAGGTTTTCCTCAGACAGGTCGCTGTCAATCAACATATCCGATAGGCCAATCACCCCGGCCATCGGGGTTCTGATCTCATGGCTCATGGTCGCAAGGAAGCTGCTTTTGGCCTCGCTTGCAGCCAAGGCTTCTATCTCGGCTTTGTGGCGGCTCTTAACTTCCCTGAGAAGGCGATAAAGCCCAGAACCAAACAGGGCGGCGATGATCCCGGCCACCAGGATAATGGGCGTCAACTTTGCTATTCTGGCAGCCTGCAAGGTCTCCGTATCAACCATAGTGAGTGATTTCAGCGATATATTTTGCTTCACATGCATGGAGGCTGCAGCGACCTCGATGGTTTCCCACGTCCATAGGGCTGCTTTTGTTTCCTGTTGTCCTGAAGGCTCGGCTGCAATAGCACGCCACGCGTCCGGATGGGTGAAGGCGAGGCCCGTTTCCCGATCAAACATGAAACCCCACTCATCTTCAGGTTTTTTGCCTTTCAGCCAGTATCCGTCTGCGTTCAGCAGCATCGGGCTGTTGTCAGGCGAAAATTGTGCCAGATGGTCAAGAAGGCTTTGTGCACCAATGTTTAGGACAAAGATGCCTGCGGGTTTGTCCTCAGAGGTGAACACGCGCACTGCAATGCGTATCACCGGCACATAGGGTTCCTGAATTTTTCCCTGTTCAACGTTGAGGTCCAGTGGGGAGACAAACAGTTCACCCGGCCCCAATTCGAGTGCAGCTTTGACGTAATCTCGCTGACTTTTGTCCTGCAGTTCGTTTCTGGTCAAACTGGTTACTGAATCCTGGCCAACTCTTTCTACCCGTACGAGTTCCAACCCGTCTTCACCCAACCACCGGGCCTGCAGATAGCTGGGGTTTCTAAGGAGCAGCGTCTCAAATGCATTTTCTATCACCGGATTACGAACGGCGTTACCGCTGGATACCGCTATGCGTACGGCGTCCTCCAGTAATACCACACTGCGGATATGGCTGGCGGGCTTGGAGAATTCTTCGCGCAGGTATTGGCTGGTTAATTCTACAGTTAGTCGCTCTGATGCTTTGAACTGTGCGTCTATGCTGTCGATCGCGAGCTTTCCAGCAAAAATCGCACCCAAGCCGATGGTGAGTATCCCGAGGGAAAACCAGAACAGAAAGTTTCTAGTGAAACGCGACATAAAGGGGATGTTTTTCCTGTGCCTGATGTGAGGTGAATGTCTATCCTAAGCTGACTTACCATATTTACGCCAGTGCGAGATTACTCTGTAAAGGCTAACAAAACAAAAACAAGGGCTTTTGCTGAGGCTGTTCGGAGCCAGCTTACTTAAAGTATTACATTAAAATTACCTGAAAAAGAAGCGGCACCAAGGAGTTGCTCCCCTGGTGCCGTTGATTCTATTCCGCCAAAAATGGTGATTTGATTAGGAAACCTAATTATAGGTAGGCTGAGTGTCAGAGCTCGAAGGCTCAATCACGTCTTCCTCGCCAAAGGGCTCCATCGCTGGTACAGGCTCATAGCGCGTTGGGCCATTACCGCGGTTGTCTTCATAAGCGCTATGGTCAAGGATCACGCGGCTACGATCACGCGAGAAAACCACCATCACAGGTGTGCCTTCGGCAAACGGGTGCCTATCTTGCTGCACGATAGAGATAAGCGAACCGCTTTCCGTGCGGATCATATATTCAAAACCGCTTTTGCGGCCGGCAGATTTGTCGATGCTGTTACCAAGCAACCCGCCAAGAAGTGCGCCACCAATGGCACCGATGACATTTTCGGCCCCGCCATTGCCGATGGTTGAACCGGCGGCTGCGCCTACACCAACACCCACTGCGGTGCCAACACCGCTTTGGCTGTTGATTTCAACCCAGCGGTAGCTGTCCACAACGCCGCGTTCAACCCTGCGGGCCTCACCAACTGCGTGGGAATCGTACCGGTGCGGTGACATGCTTTGTGTGCAGGCCGTGGTAATCAGGGCGAGCGGTATTAGAGCCGCGATTTTTTTATATGGGGGTTTCATACTTATTTGTCCTCACTAGCTTTCCTCTGGTCAAAATTGCGCGCGAAAAACGACCAAATGAAGGCATTTAGGGGTCATCATCTGGGGGTCAGTATCGCATTTGAGGCTGAATAGGCGATGAACACCGGGAAAATTCTTCGCGCGAGGCGGCCCGCGCGAAATTTTCTGTTTTTTGTGCTCTTCTTCCAAATTGTCATGTTTGCGTAATGCTTTGTCTGCATCTTGACCGATAAGTTAGGAAGAGACTGTATGAGTAGCCCGAACATTATTTCCATGCCCATCCCCCCGGTCCCGCCGCATGCCACATGTGGTGAGGTCTATGAGCGCTTTCATACGGAACCGGATCTGGTTGCTATTCCCGTTGTCACCGGTGACAAGCCGGTGGGGCTTCTTAAGCGCATTGATTTCCTGATCAAACTGGCGGACCGGTACGGCCGCCCGCTTTATGAGAAACGCCCGGTTGCGGAACTGATGGACAGCAGCCCGCTGATTATTGAGCACACCGTAACGGTTGACCAGTTGAACAAAACGCTTGTTGGTGAAAACAAGGATTCGCTGCAGGCTGGCTTCATTGTAGTTGAAGACGGTGTGTATGTTGGCATTGGCACGGCTTATACGCTCCTGAAGGTGAATATGCAGCGGGCGGAACAGCGCATGCGCGACCTGGATGTGGCGCGCATGGAAGCCGAGGCCGCAACGCGGACCCGCACCCAGTTCCTCGCGAACATGAGCCATGAACTCAGGACCCCCCTCAATGCGATCATCGGTTTTGCCGATTTTATTCTGAGCGAAAACGCGAGGGGCAGGGATATCCGCAACCATCAAACCTATATCTCGGATATCAGGGACAGCGGTTCGCACCTTCTTGGCATGATCAACTCTATCCTTGACCTATCCAAGCTGGAGGCCAGTGCCTTTGTGCTCAGGGAGGATTATGAGGCCCCGCGGGAGATTGTTGAACAGGTTGTCCGCATGATGGAAGGCATGGCCAAAGCGCGGGGTATCACGCTCAAGCACACATCGGATACGCATAACTTTGACCTGTTTGGTGATATTCAGGTGATCAAGCAGGTGCTGATCAACCTGATCTCCAACGCGATCAAGTTTTCGCCTGAAGGCTCCACCGTTGTGGTGAACGAACAGATAGACCCCTGGGGACGCATTGCCTTCTGTGTGGGTGATAGTGGACCTGGTATGGCACCTGATGTGCTCAAGCGGGTGATGCAGCCCTTTGTGCAGGCAGACACGGGCCTCGCGCGCAAACATGACGGCACCGGGCTTGGCCTGCCGCTGGTGAAGGCGTTTGTTGATGCCCATGGCGGCGAATTTATCCTCAAAAGCAAGGTTGGCGACGGCACCGACGCCAAGGTGGTGTTCCCGCGCGAACGGTGTATTGAACACAACACCGCGCAATACGCTGTGATCTGATTTCAAGCGACCTCCTAATTATTGATAAAATCGGATGCGCATTCTGTTTCAGACGGCGCTTTTTTTTGTTATGGTAATGTCATCAAGCGGCCCGGAAGAGGTTGCTTAGCTGTCCGCTAATACAAGAAGTGCCTGTGTGGCCTGCGGGATACCGTAGGGGCCAGAGGTGCGCGTGTGCGCCATCTCACGGACGGAGCAAAGGTATGGGACAGAAAGACAGGGATTTATATGACTATATAGCTGACCGGTTGGCCAAAGCGGAGGCCGGGGCGGCAGAGGCCCTTTATGACCTTGGGCTTTTATACTCTACCGGCCACGGTGTGGACCGAGACTATATAGAAGCGCATAAGTGGTTCAATCTCGCCGCTATCAGGGGGGTGAACCGGGCTGAAGTGGACAGGTGCGAGCTGGCACGTGATATGGACATGCGCGATATAGCAGAAGCCCAGCGTCAAGCCCGCAAGTGGCTGAGCACACATTGACCTATCAACCATAGCCATTTGACCTGGCTTCGATATACTGCCTCAAAAATCGGAGAGGCAGTATGATCAACCTTCACGGACAAACAATATTGGTAACAGGCGCGTCGCGCGGCATTGGCGCTGCGGCGGCGGGTGTTTTGTTGGCTGCTGGTGCGAATGTGGTGGGCTCATATGCCCGTGCGCCGGGTAAGCTGACCGAACTTCAAGCCGAATACGGCAGCGAGCGCTTGCTTATGGTTAAATCTGATCTGGGGGTGGCAGGGAGTGGTGCAGCGCTGTGGGCTGAAGCTGAAGCTTTTAAAGGCCGTGTCCACGGCTTGGTGAACAATGCGGGTGTGATGCCCGAAACCGCCATCACCGCCAGTGACAAGGCCTGGGCCGATGACTGGGCTCATGTGATGGCCGTGAATGTGCAGGCCGTTGCTGACCTTTGCCGCGCTGCCATTCTGCATTTCAAAGCGAAGCAGGGTGGCCGTATTGTCACCATCTCAAGCCGCGCAGCGTTCCGTGGTGATGGGCCTGACTTCATGCATTATGCCGCCAGCAAGGGGGCTGTGGTCTCGCTGATGCGGTCGATCGCCCGCGCGTATGCGGGGGAGGGCATATACGGCTTCACCATTGCACCGGGCTGGGTGAAAACAGATATGGCGGCGGTAGCCTACGAGCCGGGTAATGAGGGTATGCTCAAGGAAATACCTATGGGGGATGCTGCGCCGCCTGAAAATATCGCCAACATGGTGGCCTTTCTGCTATCGGGTCTGATTGACCACGCTACCGGCGGCACCTTTGATATCAACGGCGCGAGCTACGTTCACTAGGCGCGGATAAAAAACAAACGGCGGCAAAGATGCCGCCGTTTTTTTCGCTTAAAGAGCCTGAATTAAGAGGCATGAACCTCAAGGGCCTTGTCGATCAGGAAGGCTATATGGTCACGGTGTGCCCGTGTTGCCGCATCACCCCGCCAGCGCGCCATGGCACCCTTCAGCGTCTTGAGGTTCGAGAAGGCGTTTGATTGCGCGATATAGTCATAGTCGTTGCTGCCAAGAATAGAGATCAGCATCTTCACGTACATGATCTGCAGTTCCTGCCGGAAGCTATTGACAGCGCCTCGGCTATCATCCTGGAAGATGGCGTCCGTGAGGTCCGACATCACCTCTGTCACACTATAGCTGTTGCCATAAAGCGCGGAATCCGTGATCCGCATCAATGTGCGAGGGTGCAGCAGATGCGAGAGGATATCCGCCTGAATAGACGCTGCCCTGCCGTGAACTTTCGGGTCTTCTGTGCCAGAAAAGTGGAAGAAGCCACGACGCTGAATAGCAAGAGACTGGAAGAGTGCCGGGTCTGCCGCAAAAGCGTCTGGCGCGAAGATATAATCACGCAGCAATTTCATGGCTTGTTGCTGTTTGGCGTCTTCAACCGGGCGGTAAGGTTGGTTTGCACCATCTTGCCCGTGAACGGCACGGTCAACATAAACCCCGCCGATGTAGCGAGACACCACGCGGCCTTGCCACGCCATATCGCCCGTGAGGATCAGATAGGCATTCCTCAGTTCCTGATAGCTTTCGCCGTCCACTGCGAACTTGCTGCGCAGCTTGCCCATGGCGTCGCGGTCAAGCTTCAGCCTGTCTTCAGCAAACTTCACCGCGTCGTCCGTCATGTCATAGATATTGACGGTTGGGTCGATACCCTTGCCGGGGGCGCGCATGTCATCTGCATCGTTGCCGAACACCAGCGCCTTTTCCGTTGACCGCGCAAGGTGCGCTTTCATCTTCTCAGGGTCGTCAAGGTCCGGGCTATAGCCGAACTGGATGGCCCAGATATCGTAAGCGCCGGGGCGAACGGTGTAATAATGCGCCTGCTGTTTGCCGGGCGGGGCAAAGTTGATGCTTGGATAATCCATCACCGAGCCCGCGAGGCCGTCCTCCTGTGCACCAATATCATGGGCTTCGGAATAAGCACGCGCCTGGGTGGCTTTCATATTGTGGTTGAGGCCAAGTGTGTGCCCAACCTCATGCAGCATCAGGTAATAGATCGACTCTTCGACCAGCTTTTCGCTGGCTTGAGGGCCGGATGCCATAACCTTATCAAGCGTTTTGCCTAGCATATTGTTAAGCTGCAGGTGGCCCGCCATTGCGCAGTTGCGCTCATGCGCGCGCAGTTGCTCCATAAAGGAAGCAGCTTCATCTGGTGTCTCTGAAGTGCCAAGAGCGGCGCTTTCAAACACCTTGCTTGCGTTCATGCGGTTGGTGAGGAAGGTATACTCAAGCATGATATCAGCGCCGAGGATCTGACCTGTGCGCGGGTTGGTGAAGCTTGGGCCATAGCCACCAAACGGCGGTTGCGGGCTTGAGGTCCAACGCAGCACATTGTAGCGAATGTCGCCCGCGTCCCACTCCGCATCATCCGGCTGGATTTTGACCTGCACGGCATTCTTGAAACCAGCCTCTTCAAAGGCTATGTTCCATGCTTCCACTGCCTTTTTGATGGTTGGGCGCAACTCAAGCGGCGTGGTGTTTTCAATCCACCACACAATAGGTTCAACCGGTTCAGAGATGTCAGCGTTCGGGTCTTTTTTGACCAGTTTCCAGCGGTTGATCATATCGCGCCACGGTGTGGCTTCACGGCTGGTCATGTCGTTGACATAATCAACAAAATAACCAACACGGGCATCGTCAAAGCGTGGCTTGAAGTCATTCTCCGGCATCGCAAGCAAGGTGTGCTGCATCTTGACGGTGACGTTGCGGGCATCGGTGATATCAAACCAGTTGCCGGTATTGAGCGGTGCCGGGTTGGTATAAACATAGTCCACCGTTACGGCAGTGTTCTCCGGGTAGTTTCGGATGTCTGAAATCTTGGTTTTTGAGCCGGAAAGCTTGCCAAGCCTGAAGGCCTCCCACGGTTTTTGCTGTGGGTTGCTTGTTGGCTTAACCTGATCAAAGGCTTCTGCTTTAAAAAGATTGTCTGCCTTGATGAGGAAGCTGCCGCCATCCTCCGACTTTGCCACAATCTTGTGAACCGAGATGCTGGCTGGGCTGATATTGGCTTCGGCCGCACGCGCAAGCGCACTCTCAGGATCAAAATAGAAGTATGGGTTTATCTCCAAAAATTCGATCTGGTCGAAGTGTTTGGCAATCTTGAAGACCTTTTGGTTGCGGTATTGCCCACGGAAATGCCCGCCTTCCACAACACCGTCAGCGGTGTGTGAGAAGTAGATATATTCCTTATCCAGCTGGTCAGCCCGGATCTCCATCTGCAGCGTTCCCTTTTCAGGGTCCTGATACAGCTTAAAAAGGCCGTCCATGGCGGTATGGTCTTCAACCAAGTCCGCGATGGTTTTTTCTTTTTTCTTCTTCTCTTCCTTGTCGCTGGCTTCCTCGCCATCCTCCGCGTCAGAGCTCTCCGCTTCAGCATCTGCTTCTGGCTTCTCCTCCTGCTTTTGCAGGGAAGGTTTAGCAGGCTTTTCATCGTCTGCGCTCAAGGGTGCAACAGCTGTCAGTGCACCAATCGCGACGCCTGCAAGAAGCATGCGGATGTTTTTCTCAAGGTCTATCACCTTTTATTCTCCCAGTTGTTGTTGGCCCAGTGTTCAGGTCTTTTGTTTGTTATGACCATGACAAGCCGCCCCTCGTGTGCCCATGCGGGTTATCCGCCACGCGGGGGTGTGCCCGAAGTTTGGTTTGAGTGGTGTGGACGAGTCAATGCCCGGCATATCGTTTTATCGTGCCGGGCGCTCGTTTTGTCGCTTTTAAGAGGGGTGTGTTCAAGCCGAACGGTTTAGCGGTCCGTTTTAACGGCTTTTTCAAATTTCGGCAGGAACTCGTCACAGCCGCCTTCAGGCGCTTTCACGCTCAGGGCCGTAAGCAGGTTCTTAAACTCAATTGCTGCGGAAACCTTGTCATATTCATCTTTGGCAAGCGCGGCGATCTTGCCTTCGCTTTTGCCGATAAATTCGTCCACCAGTTCTTCATCTGCCTTGCAAAAGCGAGCGCCGCCTGCAATGCGGGCCGTGTCGCGTGCTACCTGCAGGGCGTCTTCTTCTGCCAACACCGGGCTTGCGAAACCAAGGCATGTGGTGAGGAAAACCAATGAGGCTGCTGTCGTTTTTTTATAAGGTACCATTGCTGTTCTCTCTTTTAACGGTTCCGAACATTAACCACCCAAATTATGGCAGGCAAGTGTTGAAAGTAGGCTTAGATAGAGGTTACTGGAACGAAAGTGTCGCGGGCCCAGTGCCGGAGCGGATTTCACCGGCTTTGCGCACACCGTCCACAACCGCCATGACAGAATTTACCTGACCGGGCAGTTCGTCAATGAAAAGGCCGTTCATGAAGGTGATCTCTTTGGGGGCATCTGGCCAGTCGGCTTCCATATAGAAAAAGATCGTTTGGCCCTGCATTTCCATGCCTAGATAGTTGAGCTCAACAAACTGCCCATCCAGCTTGATAGCCAGCAGCTTTTTGGCGAGCGGGCCGACAGCGGCCTCCAGTTTTGGGAAATCTTCTTCACTCAGGAACGTGAGCCGCTCTCCGAGGTCGAGCGAAAGCCGGGCTTCAAGTTCGTGGGCATGGAGTTGGGTTGTAAGCTCAATCGATTTGTCAGCTTCGTTCCACTCGATGGTGGTGAATGTGGTGTAAACATTGTGTGCATAAGCGGCAGATGCTGCAGTGAGAGCAAACAGTAACGAGAGGTGAAGGCGGAAGCGGAGCGGAAATCGCATGTCGGTACCTAATAATGCAGTTAATTTGCGGCGTATTCGAACCCAACCACGCGGTTGCGGCCGTATGTTTTAGCGCTATAAAGCGCCTGGTCTGCCCGGTCGAGTGCAGGTTCGATGGTAATTTCATTGGCGAGCCACTGAGCCACGCCGATACTGGCGGTGAAGCGGAACTTCTCATCATCGCTGATCGTCTGGTGATGTGCAGTATCGCGCCGCACCTGTTCGGCGATCTTGATAGCCTCGTCCTGTGTTATGTTTGGGATGATAGCCGCGAACTCTTCGCCGCCCATTCGGCCTACAAACCCTTGTTCGCCAACGCCTGAGTTGATGATGTTGGCAAAATCTCGGATAGCGACATCGCCCGCCGCGTGGCCATAGGTGTCGTTCACGCGTTTGAAGTGATCGATATCCATCATCAGGACCCAGATTTCAGCGCCGTCTTCAATGTTTGAGACAGCCTGTTCACCAAGGGCAGTGAACCGCCTGCGGTTATAGAGCCCGGTGAGGGAATCTGTATTTGCAAGCCTTGTAAGCTCTGCCTGCTTTGCCTCAAGCTCGGCTTTGGCGTGATAGAGCTGTTCTGCCATTTCCGCCGTGCGTGCAGCGTCAGCTTCCACCATGGTCCGGTGCATGGCGCTGTCGCTATCAGCCAGTTGCATGTGGGTTATGTCGCGCAGGAGCCACAGCCTATGTCCATGTTTTTCAAGCGGGCGAGTGGTGCGCTCGACCGTACGGCCATCGCTCAAGTGCAATAGTTCGGAGAACTGAATATCAGGGGACGACAGCACGGCTTCAACTACCTGATCTGCCTGGCTGCGTTCATTCAGACCATCATGCCATTCGTCAAACAGGGTTTTGACGTTCTTGCCCACATTCAAACCATCAAACAAGGTTTTTGCGGCCGTATTGATGACGCGGATATGGCCGTTAACGTCTGTTACCACCACGGCATCTGGCAGGTTGTTGGGGTCAAGCATGGGTTTCTCAGTGCTTGCAGCGTTTTGCCGTGCGGCCTTCATCTCAATGAGATGAACAATCGTCAGCACAGCAATAAGGGCGAGACCCAGCACAAAAAGGACCGAGCCGACGCTTCCGTCAGACTCGAGCCCCTTTGATAGCGTCAGCAGTGCGATAGCACCTAACCCCAAAACCGCTTTGACCGTTACCCGAATAGCCATCAATTGCGCGCTTTGCCTCCAATCCCTGATGGGGAAGGGACCCCATGACTGTCCCTTTGTCAAGGGACTAAACTCCAAACGCCGCTGTGTGCTCGGTGGCACAAAAAGAAAAGGGGGCGAACCCCCTTTTTATCCCTTTATTTTGTGGTCGAAATCAGACCAGCCAGATTATTGTTGTGGCTCGTCTTCTTCGTCACCGTCTTCAGCAGCCGCTTTTTCAGCTTCCTGAGTTTCAAGATATTCTTTCATCAGGTTGCGCTGTTCTGAGCGGCGCTTGTAGAGCTCGACACGAGACATATGAGGCTTGGGCGGCCAAACATTGTTGGCTTTCTCTGCGTCTGCGATCTCGTTATAAGGGTCAAGTGTTACCGACTTGATCTTCTTGTCACGCACGAGAACCTTGGTAGCGTGCTTGGCATCGCTCCGCCAGATCTCGGCTGCAACCCGAACTTCCTCGTGGCTGCCGTCTTCAAACTCAACATCAAGCACGAGTGGCATAACAAGGCCGCCAATGTTCTCGAAGTCGATGAAATAAAGCTCATGACCAAATTTCAGCAGTTCTTTCTGCCAGTCCTCAAGCCCTTTGAGCATGCCCGCATAAGCATCTTTCTGGGCTTTGGTGACGATGAAGTCGTCGTTTTCGTTGTAAAAGTCCAGAAGTTCTGGGAAGCGGTCCACACGGCGCGGCATGCCTTCCGCCTGATTGCGCATTTCAGCAATATACCGCTGCGCCTCCAGGTCTTCCTCACGCTTGAACTGGTTTTCCACTTCCGGGTCACCCGTGTTGATTTGCGCGTGGGTCAGGCCCGTGACCGCAATATCAACGTGATCCGTTGTGTAGAACCAGCCACGGAAGAACCAGTCAAGGTCTTTACCGCTGGCATCTTCCATGGTGCGGAAGAAATCAGCAGGATACGGACGCTTGAACTTCCAGCGCTTTGAATATTCCTTGAAGGCAAAATCAAACAGTTCACGCCCCATGACAGTTTCACGCAGGATATTCAGCGCAACAGCAGGTTTGGTATAGGCGTTGGGGCCATACCCAATGATGCTGTCCGATTGTGTCATGATCGGGGTCTGGTCTGGTGACACCATGTAAGGAATGGCTTCCTTGGCACGGCCGTAGCGGGACGGATATTCAGCTTCCCACTCACGCTCTGCCTGGCTCTGGAGGAAGCTGTTGAGGCCTTCATCCATCCATGCCCAGTTGCGCTCGTCCGAGTTTACGATCATCGGGAAGTAGATATGCCCGATTTCATGGATAATGACCGAGATCAGGCCGTATTTTGCGCGCTTGGTGTAGGTTCGAACCTCCGAGCCATCGTCTTTCTTCTCGATCACCGGGCGTGGGCCGTTTGAAGTGATCATCGGATATTCCATACCACCGCCGATTGGGCCGTTCACAGACCATGCAACAGGGTAGGGATACTCAAAGGAATAACGGCTATAGGTGTCGAGTGTATGCGCAATGGAATGCGTGGAATACATATCCCAAAGTGGCATGGCTTCATCGGGGTAAAGCGACATGGCCATAACCGTGCGGCCGCTATCCGGCATTTTCACGCCCAGCGCATCCCATACAAATTTGCGCGAGGAGGCAAATGCAAAGTCACGAACGTTTTCGGCCTTGAAGTGCCAGGTTTTAGTTTTGTCCGTGCCTTCTTTCTCGTTTTCAAGTGCTTCTTCGCGGGTCACGATGAACACAGGGCGTTCAGCGGTTTTGGCTTCATCAAGCCGTTTGCGCTGATCGGCGGTCAGGACATCCTTCGGGTTCTGCAGCACACCCGTTGAGCCGACGATGTGGTCTGCAGGAACCGTGATCTCAACGTCATAGTCGCCAAACTCAAGCGTAAACTCGCCGGTGCCAAGAAACTGCTTGTGCTCCCACCCTGCGAGATCAGTGTATGCCGCAAGGCGTGGGAACCACTGTGCGATGAAGAAAATATCGTTTCCGTCCCGGCTATAAGGCTCATATCCGCCGCGGGCGCCCATGGCTTTGCCCTCAGGGATATTGAACCACCAGTCGATGTCGAACGTGAAGCTCTCACCCGGCTTGAGCGGCTTGTCGAGGTCAATGCGCATCATCGTGTCGTTGATGGTGTAGCGAACGTCCTTGCCGCCGGATTTCACTTTTGTGAGCTGGAAACCCCAATCTTCAAATTCGGTACGCGCCAGAAACCGCATGGTGGAATAGGAGAGCTTTTTGGAAGCTTTCCGGCCCATTTCCATGGTGGTGTAGGCGTCTGAGTGTTTTGAAAAGCGGTTCTGATCAAGCTGAAGCCAGAGGTAGCTCAGCGTGTCGGGCGAGTTGTTTTTATATACAACATGCTCCGTGCCTGCGATCTTGCGCTCTTCTTCATTGAGTGTAACCTTCACCGTATAGTCTACCTCTTGCTGCCAGTAGGCATGGCCCGGCGCGCCGGAGCCTGTGCGGTAAACGTTCGGTGTTGGAAGGTGTTCTTCCAGCTGTCTGAATTTATCTTCGAAGTCGCCCTTTGTTTGTTTGACGACCTCGGCATGTGCCACCTGCAGCCCCAGGCTAAGCGACAAAACGATCCCCATGAAACGCATGTTTCAAGTCCCTTTTTTTGTTTTGAGTGTTGTCCTCGTTGTAAAAGTCAGGCGCGAAGTTAGGGCACTATTTGGCGCTGGGCAAGGGTTGGCGATAAATTTTAAACATAATGTGATGTGCAAAACGAAGGGCGCGCGCGGAGCGCTGCGTATGAGGAGTGTAGGCACAGAGAATGAGCCAATCAAAAAAAGGATACACAGCGATGAAAACATCAACAAAGATTATCAGTGTTGCACTCGCGGCCCTGATCACCTCCCAGGCGCAGGCAGCGGGCGACAGAGGTGAGCGCTTCAAGGAAGCAGACACGGACGGCAACGGCGTCGTCACCTATGACGAGATGATGGGCAAGGTGAAAACCAAGTTTTCCGAGTTTGACAAAAACGGCGACGGTTATCTTGAGCTTGCAGAGTTGCCAAAAGAAATGCCGATTCCAGAGCGTATGGAAAAGCGCATGAAGCGCCATCAGGAACGCATGGAAGAGCGGGCGGAGAAGGCAGGCCGTGATTTCGACGCCGATGATATGGGCGGCAAGTGGAAACCAACCCGGATCAAATTTATCGCCAAGCATGACCGCGACGGTGACGAAAAGGTTTCGGTTGATGAGTTTGCGACCCGCATGGTTCATCATTTCAAACGCATGGACGTGAACGGCAACGGTGAAGTCACTCAAGACGAAGCCAAAGAGGCCATGAAGAAGATGAAAAAGAGGTTTGGCAAAAAGGGTAAAGGGCATGGCGATCGCGGTTCGCGCCGCTAAGCTTCTAACCCGACAAAGGGAAGTTCACACTCCTTAACGCCAAAAGCGCGCTGCTTTGCTCCGGATGTTGGCCAACATCAACCGGGGCGGGGTGGCGCGCAAGCATTTCTATTGAAATGCGGAAAGAAAAATCGCGTAATGCGGGACCCTGAGCGCGCGCAACCTATTGCCCTTTTGGGGCCTCGGCGCTAGGGTGCGCGATATTTTTGTACTCCAAGAGGCTTACCCCATGCTTAAAGGCTCCATTCCTGCGCTTATCACCCCGTTTACTGACGAAGGCGACGTGGCTTATGACACGTTCCAGAAGTTTGTAGACTGGCAGGTGAAACAGGGCTCGCATGGCCTGGTACCTGTGGGCACCACGGGAGAGAGCCCAACCCTTAGCCATGAAGAGCACCGCAAGGTGGTTGAGCTTTGTGTTGAAGCCGCAGGCGGCCGCGTGCCGGTGATTGCAGGCGCGGGATCGAACAACACCCGTGAAGCGATCAGCCTGATGGAACACGCGCAAAAAGTGGGGGCTGACGCCGCGCTTGTTGTAACGCCTTATTATAACAAGCCAAGCCAGGCGGGCCTCTACGCCCACTTCAAGGCGCTGCATGACGCATGTGACCTGCCGATTGTGATCTATAACATCCCGGGCCGTTCGGTTGTGGATATGAACACCAGCACAATGGCTGAGTTGTTTGCATTGCCACGCATCATTGGCCTTAAGGACGCCACCGGCGACCTTGACCGGGTGGCAAGCCAACGCGCGGCCATGGGGCCAGACTTTATTCAGCTCTCCGGCGAGGATGCAACAGCGCTGGCGTTCATGGCAATGGGTGGCCACGGCTGTATTTCCGTAACCGCAAACGTTGCACCAAAACTTTGCAGCCAGTTTCAGGAAGCCTGCATGGCGGGTGACTATAAAACAGCGCTGAGCCTGCAGGACAATCTTCTTGATCTGCACCGCTGCATGTTCCTTGAGCCGAGCCCGGCGCCTGCAAAATATGCAGGCTCTCTTATCGGCATTTGCGAGGACAGCGTGCGCCTGCCGCTGCTGGCTGCGACCGATACGGCGCGCTCTTTCATCGCCGCGACGATTGCCGAGCTTGGGCTCGATCCGGTCGATCTGGGGTAATCAATGGCGGGCAAGAATAAAAATCAGAAGAAATCCCTGCCTTCGCGCGTTGCGGCCGATAACCGCAAGGCACGACACCTGTTTCATATTGAAGAAGAGCATGAGGCCGGGATTTCCCTGCGTGGCACCGAGGTTAAATCCCTGCGTGGCGGTGAAGGCAATATCCGCGAAAGTTATGCCGAGGAAAAAGACGGCGAGCTTTGGCTTGTGAATGCCTATATCCCTGAGTTTTCCCATGGTAACCGCTTTAATCACGAGCCGCGTAGACCGCGTAAGCTGTTGATGCACAAGCGGGAAATATCCAAACTTGGTGGGCTGATCCAGCGTCAGGGTTACACACTTGTGCCGCTCAAGATCTATTTTAACGATCAGGGTCGGGCAAAGGTCCTTATCGGGTTGGGCAAAGGCAAAAACGTGCGCGACAAACGCGAAGACGTGAAGCAGCGCGACTGGGACCGCCAGAAAGCCCGGCTGATGAAAGAGATGGGCTAAGGCCTGTTTCAGTCAGCCTTCTGTGGTGGGATCATGATAAGAAACCGCACTGGGCTGTCTGGCCCACCAGCGATCACCTGATTTCTCCCCGCCCGCAGTTTTGCGATTGCATTCATTGCATATTTGCTGAGTTTTTCACCGTTCACCAGCGTCCCTTGCATTGAGCCCAGATCTCGTATCCACAAAGCACCGTCGCGTTTTACAATCTCAAAGTGGTTGTCTGCCAGTTCGTGCACACCCTTAAGCGGTACCTTAAGGCTGGTCGCCCCAATGACGCAGTGGCCGTCTGCGGTGGCGATATTGCCAACCGTGAACGGGAATTCATCCAACTCCACAAAAGTGAGAAGCCTGTCCGCCACAATGCGGGAATGGCCCTCGATTGTGGGCTTGGTGCTTTTGAAATGATGGGCTTTGGGTTCAGTTGTGCCTTCGAGCGCTTCCTTGATGGCGTACGAACTGCGCAGCCGGGTCGCGAGCGTGTGCACCACGTGGCGCACAAGCGGGTCCGCAAAACTTTTGCGGAAGGCCTCAGCTGTGATGAACAGGGCAGTGGTGGCTTTGGATGCTTTGGCGGTAACAGAGTGAGTTTTACGCTCAATCACGCTAACTTCGCCCAGAAGCTCGCCGCCGCGCAGGCTGGCAATATGGTGGCCTGTGTCACCCTCATGACGCCAAATTTCCACCTGCCCGTCGAGGATCATATAAACCCCTTCGGACGCGCTCTCCTGCTCGTAAATCGTGTCACCCGCCTTGAATTGGACCTGTTCGCCCATGTTTCCGGTTGCAGCCACGCTCACTTCCCCTTGGTTCCCCTATGGGTTGAATAACCGAGTCTATCGCGAATTGCGGGCGCAGGCAATCACTGCCCATGGTGCTAAGCCTATAAAAACAAGCGTTTTATTCAAGATGTTGTGTTTTTAGTCGAATTTTAAGGAATTTCTGGTGAACTGAAGATGCCTCGAACACAGCCAAGCAATATATCGAATATCGAGGCGAATATACGCAGTGCAATTGCAGGCATGTTCCTCCCCCTGATGCCCGCAGCCTTGATGAAAGGGATAATTGCATGCGAGCGCCCAATGTTTTTTCGGGCGCACCGTGATGCGGTGGAGAGCGGTAGATGCAGGCCCTAAGCCCGACCAAGCCGCAGGCGGACCCAGACACTGTAGCCAGTTTGGGAATGCGCGAGACGATCCTGTCGCACGCGATTGGCTTTCGAGCCAAAAAGAGAACGGCAAAAGAGCCGATGGCCGCCTGAGCAACTGGTCATCCCCTCATGCGCCCGTACTAGGTTAGCGTTCCGAGTATCAACTTGATATCTGTTTCGAGTAGAGATGGCGGTCGCCTTTGGGTGCCGCCATTTTTGCGGTCAGGTCGTAACCACTGGCTCACCATAGTGCTCGACCGTGGGGAAGGGTGCGTAGAAATGATGCAGCAGCGCTTTCCATTTTTCATATTCGGGCGAGCCGCGAAAACCTTCCGTATGGTCTTCAAGCGTTTGCCACTCAATCAGCAACAGATAGCGGTGGTCGTTCTCAACGCATGGCCGGACTTCCAGCCGGATAAAGCCGGGCATGACTGAGATGATCGCCTTTGCCTCCTGCATTGTGGTCTCGAACGCGGCGGTCTCTCCCGGTTTTATGTCGAGGATAGCTTGTTCTAGAATCATGGCTTTAACGCCTTTTTTGCGGTTTCGAGTGCATCCATGAACATGGCTTCGGTTAGCCGCCCTGTGTTCACATTATAGCGCGAGCAGTGGTAACTATCGACAAGGATCAGGCCGTTTGGCAGGCGATGCTCGGCCTTGTGGGCAAAAGGAAAGTCAGCCAGTCTGAAGCCAAAGTTCCTGAGCGTGGTGTCGTGGGCCACTTTGCCAAGCGCGAACAGCACCTTAAGGCTTGGAAGAGCATCAATGCGCGCCATCAGGAATGGCCTGCAGTTATTGACTTCCTGGCCGATGGGTTTGTTCTCGGGCGGTACACAACGCACCGCATTGGTGATCATAACACCTTGAAGTTCAAACCCGTCATCGGGGTGGTTTTCATTTTGCCCGTTAGACCATCCCATTTTCGTCAGGCAGTTGAACAGCAACTCGCCTGAAAAATCCCCGGTAAACGGTCGTCCGGTTTTGTTGGCACCTTTGAGGCCGGGTGCGAGGCCGACCACTAGAATGCTAGCACTCTCATCACCAAAACTGGCAACGGCGCCATTGAAATAGTCGGGGTAGGTTTTTTGGTTCGCGCGCCGAAAGGCCACAAGGCGCGGGCACAAACTACAGTTTGGCTTTGGCTCTGGCGGTATTTTTTTCTGGCGGGGCATGGGTTGCTTATCCCTGATCTAAGTGGATAACCCTGGGCTAAATAGAAAAGGCGGCCTGTTGAGCCGCCTTCTGCGTCCTCGTATACGTGTAGTTACGCGCTTTCGAGCTGTTCTTCAAACCCGGCATCGAAGGGTGCTGGAGCATCCGCCCGACGTGGCCCACCCCCTTTGCGGCCAATAATGCCGCGAAGGTCTTCAAGGTCAACAAACTGATCCGCTTGCCGCCTAAGCTCATCTGCGATCATGGATGGCTGCGTGGAATTGGAGCTGACAACCGTTGCCCTTACGCCCCGGCGCTGCACAGCTTCCAGCAGGCGGCGGAAGTCACCGTCGCCTGAGAACAGGATAACGTGGTCAAGCGCTTCGGAGATATTGAGCATATCCACGGCGATCTCGATATCCATGTTGCCCTTGATTTTGCGGCGGCCGTGCTCATCGGTAAACTCTTTCACGGGCTTGGTGACAAGCGTGAAGCCATTATAATCCAGCCAGTCTATGAGCGGCCGCAGCGGAGAATATTCCTGATCCTCCAAAATCGCCGTATAGTAGAAAGCTCGGATCAGCCGACCCTGCTGGGAGAAATGAGCCCGAAGGCTTTTATAATCAATTTCCATGTCTAGCGCGCGAGCGGTGGCATATAAGTTGGCACCGTCAATGAAGAGCGCGGTGCGTTCCTCTGGATAGAAAATCATCGTTGGTCCAATCGCATAATCAAAGAATATAAGGTTGCGGGGCAAATCTGAAATTGCAGATAAACTAGCTTCTCGCCGCGCAGTTAATTAATGGTAAATATTGTTACCTGAGTCCACTCTATCAAGGGCCGTTCAAGTAATTGTTATATGGAAAATTGTGATCAAAATATTGAGGTTTTACTAGCGTTTGGAGGCAATCTTCCGTCAAGCGTTGGTGCGCCCGGTGCTACCATTGGGGCGGCATTGGAAGCACTGGCATCAAGGGGCATCAAGCCGCTTGTTTTGTCATCCCTTTATAGCTCGCCTGCTGTAACGCTTGATGATGGAGCATACGCGCCTGAATACACTAACGCAGCCGGCCTGTTTTCCACCTCACATACGCCTGAAAAATTGCTCAAGGTTACCCAAGAGATTGAGGGGGCGTTTGGCCGCACCGCCGGAGCTCGATGGTCGGCGCGCACCCTTGATATCGACCTCTTGGCCTATGGTGGTGCGGTTTTGCCGCGCCGTGACGTATGGGTATCCCTTGAGGCGAGTGATGACCCGGCGGCTATATTAGCTGAGCCGGTTGTACCGCACCCACGGCTGCATAAAAGAGGCTTTGTGTTGAAGCCGCTTTATGACGTAGCTCCCCTGTGGCGGCACCCGGTGTTGGGACATACGGTGTCAGCCATGCTTCAGGGTGCAGAGAATAGCGGGCTGTGTGCCGGTATTGAAAAACTTGCGCGCCCTTTGGTGTATCAGGCAAAATAAGGCGATTCTCGGCTTTACACTGGGGGTATGCGCCTGTATAAGCGGGCGCTCGTATCAAAAGCGGCGACCTGCGCACGCTTTTATGATCAAGAATTTTGGAGATATAGCATGGCTCGCGTCACCGTTGAGGATTGTGTAGATAAAGTTACCAACCGGTTTGATCTGGTTTTGGCGGCTGCACAACGTTCTCGCCAGATTTCAAGCGGCGCTCCGCTCGAAGTTGAGCGCGACAATGACAAAAACGCCGTTGTTTCCCTGCGTGAGATCGCTGAGGAAAAAGTGGTACCAGACACACTTCTGGAATCCGTTATTCACAGCATGCGTAAGGTTGTGGAATCAGATGAGC
The DNA here is from genome assembly GCF_965216265.1 of Kordiimonas sp. Classification (GTDB taxonomy): domain Bacteria; phylum Pseudomonadota; class Alphaproteobacteria; order Sphingomonadales; family Kordiimonadaceae; genus Kordiimonas. Next base: position 366,862 of record NZ_OZ244153.1, on the reverse strand, counting down.
CGGAAGAGGTTGATATGTCCATCCTGATGGCTGGCATGGATGATGGCGCGAAAAAAAGCGCTGAATAATCCACAACTTCAGTACAGAATTCGAAAGCCCGGCCCTTGCGGTCGGGCTTTTTTGTTGCGGCGTGACCATGTCGGGGGAAAAACCGCGCTTAGGCTCACATAGGTGCTGGATAATTTTGTCAGAATAGTTATTTCTTAATTATATATTTGTTCCGAAGTTTTCAGATGAAGGTTAGCCGGTGATCCGTCAGTTCGAGCTTGTTGAAAAGGTCAAAGCTTACGACAAAAATGTCGATGAGGCGCTTCTCAACAGGGCTTATGTATTTGCAATGAAGGCACATGGCCCGCAGATGCGGGCATCTGGCGACCCGTATTTTTCGCACCCTCTTGAGGTTGCAGGCATCCTCACTGACATGAAACTCGACGGCAATACCATTGCAACGGCACTGTTGCATGATGTGGTTGAGGACACGGTCGCCACCATTCCCGAGATTGAAGAGCTTTTTGGCCCAAAGGTGGCCGAGCTTGTGGATGGTGTAACCAAGCTTTCCAAGATCGAGATGCAGACGGAAAGCCTGAGGCAGGCGGAAAACTTCCGTAAGTTCCTGCTGGCCATGTCCAATGATATTCGCGTACTTTTGGTAAAGCTGGCGGACCGGCTGCATAACATGCGCACGCTGTTCTATATCAAAAAGCCGGAAAAGCGCCGCCGCATTGCGATTGAAACGCTCGAGATCTATTCACCGCTTGCGGAACGCATTGGCATGCACGCAATGAAAGATGAACTTGAGCATCTTTCATTCCAGCATCTTGACCCTGAGGCGATGGAATCGATCAATGCGCGCCTGCATTATCTGATCGAGGAAAGCCCCGATCTTGAGAAAGACATGGTGGCGGCGCTCACCAAGCTGATGAGCGAACACGGGATTGACGCGAAGGTAAGCGGGCGTATCAAGCGGCCTTATTCGATCTGGCGCAAGATGGAGCGACAGAATATCCCGTTCGAGCTACTCTCGGATGTGATGGCTTTCCGGATCAAAGTGGATGATGTTGAAACCTGTTACCGTTCCCTCGGTGTTGTGCATCAGCAGTTTCCAATGGTGCCGGGCAGGTTCAAGGATTATATCTCAACGCCCAAGCGCAACTTCTACCGCTCCATCCACACCACGGTAATGGGGCCACAGAATTACCGGCTGGAAATTCAGATACGCACCCACAAGATGCATGAGCAGGCCGAAATCGGTGTGGCGGCGCATTGGCAGTACAAACAGAATGCTGACAATGTTGAAGGCTCGCAATACCGCTGGGTGCGGGAGCTTCTGGAGATCCTTGAGCATACCGCAGACCCGGAAGAATTCCTTGAACATACCAAGCTTGAGATGTTCCAGGACAAGGTCTTCTGCTTCACCCCCAAGGGAGAGCTGATTTCCTTGCCGCGCGGCTCATCCACCGTTGATTTTGCCTATGCCGTACATACAGAGGTGGGCGACCACTGCGTTGGCGCCAAGGTAAACGGGCGCATGGTACCGCTAAGGCATCAGCTGGAGAACGGCGATCAAGTACAAATCCTAACGTCCAAAGGGCAGGCGCCGTCGCCCCGTTGGGAAAGTTTTGTGATTACCGGCAAGGCGCGGTCTGCAATACGCCGGCACGTGAAAACCAAACAGCGCACAGAATATGGCCAGCTCGGTAAAACGCTGATTGAAAAGGCCTGCCGCCGCAACGGGCTTGATTTCTCAAGCCAGGTGATCACCCAGGCTGCCAAGGTACTGAACCTTGAAGACGCTGACATGCTTTATGCGCTTGTAGGGCAAGGCACATTGACGGAGGATGAAATCTTGCGCGCCGCATTCCCTGGCTTCAAGGAAGATGCTCGCGCCGAAGGTTTGCCGAGCGTGCACCACGACTGGGAGGCCGTGCGGGAAGGCGCGCTGCCGATCTCTGGCATGAACCCGGAAGGCGCTGTGCACTTTGCTGAGTGCTGCCACCCCGTGCGCGGTGACCGTATTGTGGGTATTCGTATCCCCGGCAAAGGCGCAGAAATCCACACAATCGATTGTGCCCAGCTTTCTGACTATGACGACAAGCCTGATTTGTGGATCGACCTTCGTTGGGAAGACAATGAGGAAGACAACGCTTTTTATGCTGGCCGCCTGCGTCTTGAAGTGGTGAACGAGCGCGGCGCGCTGGCCACTATTGCATCGCTGGTGTCCAAAGCGGGGGGTAACGTCTCCAACCTTGTCATCTCAGAGCGTGATCCCGAGTTTTATATCATGATCGTCGATGTTGAGGTGAGGGACGTGAAGCACCTCAATGACATCAGCCGTACCCTGCGGGTCAGCCGCGTTATCAGCCGGGTGGATCGCGTCGCGGGCTAAAAGGCCCCACAGCGGTGATTTTGCTTGACGATTGGCCCCCCGCGCTCTATCCGCCGAAGGCGCAACGACCCCATTCCAAGCGACAGGAGCACATTTCATGGATCAGGAAACGGTATTAGGTGAATTCCGCGATGCTGGCGCGCTACTTGAAGGCCATTTCAAGCTTTCATCTGGCTTGCATAGTTCCGTGTATCTGCAATGTGCACGCGTACTGATGGACCCGGCACGCGCCGGTCGCCTTTGTGCTGCATTTGCGGATAAACTCCGCGCAACCGGCGTGGAGGTTGATCTGGTGGTAAGCCCTGCTATGGGCGGGGTGATCGTGGGGTATGAAGTGGCGCGGCAGCTGGGTGTTGACGGAATCTTTACTGAACGGGTTGAGGGTGAGTTTGCCCTGCGACGTGGTTTCGAAATTCCGAAAGGCGCGCGTATCCTGATGATGGAAGATGTGATCACCACGGGCCTGTCGTCGCGGGAATGTATTAAAACCATCCATGAATGGGGTGGTGATGTTGTGGCCGCTGGCTGCCTTGTTAATCGGTCCGGCGGTGATGTCGATGTTGGCGCGCCGATCACGTCGCTCGTGAATATCAATGCACCGGCCTATGAGCCAGATAACCTGCCGGATGAGCTGAAAGCCATTCCAGCAATCAAACCGGGTAGCCGTGGGCTTAAATCCTAATGTGAGAAGCGCAAATGCTGTTCAGGCGGCGTACAGGACTGCCATGGTGGCGCAAATTGGCGAGTTGGCTTTGGCCAAGCTCGGGCTTTAGGCGTGCGGGCCAATATCTTTGGCACCGTATTGCGCGGCTGCCGGGTACGGCGCATAGTATAGCGGGTGGTGTGGCTGCGGGGGCGGCGGTTTCCTTCACGCCGTTTATTGGGCTGCATTTCCTGATGGGTTTTGCCTTGGCGTGGCTTACACGGGGCAATCTGGTTGCTGCTGCTATTGGTACAGCGATAGGAAACCCCTGGACATTCCCGTTCATTTTTACGCTGACGGGGCAGGTGGGTACGCTGATTTTGGGTGAACATGTCGCAGGGCATGTGCCTGAGTGGAGCTGGGATGCGCTGTTTGATGCACCGATTACCTATCTCAGCTCTTTCCTGCCGATTGTTTTTCCGCTTATTGTAGGCGGTATTCCCGTGGCGGTGATTGTCTGGTTGTTATTCTATTTCTCATTCAAGGGTCTATTGACCGGCTATCGCTCCGCCCGGCAGATCAGGTTGCAAGAAAAAAAGCGCCCCGGTGAGACTGACGCAGGTCAGGCTGGTTAGGGGCAAAAAAGGCAGGCTATGAGAAGGAATAAACTGCGCCTAGGCGTGAACATTGACCATGTGGCCACCATTCGCAATGCGCGTGGTATCCGCCACCCGGACCCTGTGCGGGCTGCGGGGCTTGCCGTGCTTGCGGGCGCTGACGGTATAACCGCGCATCTGCGCGAGGACCGTCGCCATATCTCTGACGAAGATATAGCATCCCTTTCAGACGTGCTTGCTGTGCCGCTCAACCTTGAGATCGCCGCAACTGACGAGATGCTTGAGATTGCGCTTCGTCACAAGCCGCATGCCTGCTGCCTTGTGCCAGAAAAACGGCAGGAACTGACTACAGAAGGTGGCCTTGACGCTGCCGGGCAGCATAACCGGCTCAAGCATTATGTGGATGAATTGAGCCGCGCCGGTATCCGGGTCAGCCTTTTTATCGACCCCGATGAGACACAGCTTGATGCGGCTATCTCCCTCGGTGCGCCGGTCACGGAAATCCATACCGGTGCTTATTGTGAACTGACGGGTGACGCACGCGCGGAAGAGCTTGAACGTATCAAAAAAGCGGTTGCTTATGGGTATGGTAAAGGGCTTGAGATGCACGCGGGTCACGGTCTTTCCTATGAGACGGTGAAACCTATCGCGGAAATCCCTGAGTTGATGGAACTGAATATCGGCCACTTCCTGATTGGCGAGGCCATTTTCCACGGGTTAGAAGCCTCGATCGTTGAGATGCGCCGCCTGATGGATGAAGCGCGCGGCGTGGTGCCAAATGGGGCCACAGGCGCATGAGCGGGCGCAAGACAATCGCGGGGTATACCTTCAGTAGACCAAGTTACCTTCAGGAAGCGCTCACTCATCCATCCCTCTCTGGTACCCACAACTACCAACGGCTTGAGTTTCTGGGGGACAGGGTGCTGGGGTTGGTGATCTCCACGTGGCTTCTGGAGGCGTATCCGACTGAGGCGGAAGGCAAGCTCAACCGCCGGTTCACCGCCCTTGTGCGGCGTGAAACTCTGGCCGAGATGGCCTATAGGCTGGGCTTCTCTGACGCGCTTAAGCTGACGCCAGGCGCGGAAGCTGAGGGCACACGCGACAAGGAAGCCGTGCAGGCTGACGTGACAGAGGCCGTGATCGGCGCCATGTATCTGGACGGCGGCTTTGACGTCGCAAACATATTTATCCGTAAGCACTGGGCACACCTGATGAAGGAAGGGCCAAGTGCTTACAAGGACTGTAAAACATTGCTACAGGAATGGTGTCAGGCACGCGGGCTGCCACTGCCGTACTACCGTATGGTGGAACGCACAGGCCCCGATCATAACCCTGAATTCACGATTGCAGCGACCGTAGAAAATCATGGCGAAGCGCATGCCACAGGCAGCGCCAAGCGACAGGCTGAGCAAGCGGCCGCAGGGGCTTTGCTTGCCAAGCTGACAGGAGAGAGTGAATGACAGAAGTAGCTGCGGGCGCACCGCGCTGCGGATTTGTGGCGCTTATCGGGGCGCCAAATGCGGGGAAATCCACCCTCCTGAACGCCCTTGTGGGTGCCAAGGTTGCGATTGTGACGCATAAGGTACAAACCACCCGCACCAAGGTGACGGGTATTGGTATGTATGAAAACACACAGCTTGTGTTTATCGATACCCCCGGCATTTTTGAACCCAAGCGCCGCCTTGACCGCGCGATGGTGAACGCTGCCTGGAAGGGTTCTGAAGATGCTGAGATGACCGTTCTGCTGATTGATGCCAAAAAAGGCATGAACGAAGAAGTAGAGCGCATCATCAAGGGGCTCAAGAACGCCAAACGCCGCGTTATTCTGGCCATCAACAAGATTGATACCGTGCGCCGCGAACAGCTTCTCGCACTGGCGCAAAGCCTGCACGAAGAAGGTGTGTTTGATGAGATTTTCATGATCTCGGCGCTCACGGGTGATGGTGTACAAGACCTGAAGGCGCATTTATCTGGCCTGTCGCCCGAAGGGCCGTGGATGTACCCCGAGGACCAGATCGCAGACGTAACCATGCGCCTTTTGGCGGCAGAGATTACGCGCGAGAAGATATACCTGCGCCTGCATGACGAGTTGCCCTACGCCACAACAGTGGAAACCGAGAAATGGGAAGACCGCAAGGACGGTAGTGTCCGCATCGAGCAGGTGATCCATGTGGAGCGCGACAGCCAAAAAGGCATCGTGATCGGCAAGCAGGGTTCAATGCTTAAAATTCTGGGCCAGCTGGCGCGTGAAGATATGCAGGAAAACTTCGACCGTAAGGTCCATCTGTTCCTGCATGTGCGCGTGACAGAGCGCTGGGCAGAAGACCGCACCATGTACAAGGACATGGGCCTCGACTTCGTAGAATAGGCACCCGTCGTGGAATGGCAGGATGAAGGTATCGTTCTTTCCGTCTCCCGGCATGGGGAGGCGGATGCCGTTCTTGAGGTGATGACCCGCGACCACGGTCGCGCGCGCGGTTTCATCAAAGGCGGGCTTGGCCGTCGCAACAAAGCCAACCTGCAGGTGGGTAACAGGCTTTCGCTCAAATGGTATGCGCGACTGGAGGCTAACCTTGGCCGTTTTACTGTTGAGCTGATCCACAGCCCGCTTGGACAGATGATGGGGGAGGGCAGCCGCATATCAGCGTTGTCCGCCATCACGGCTGTCGTGGCCTCCACTTTGCCAGAGCGGGAAGCCCACGTGAGTGTGTTTGAAGCACTTGAGGCGCTTATAGCGCTTCTTGAGCATGACGGTGGTTCTCCGCCACAGTGGGGCGGTGCGCTTGCACGCATGGAGATGGGTATTTTGAGCGAGCTTGGCTACGGCCTTGACCTCAGCCAGTGTGCGGGCACAGGCGTGCGGGAAAATCTCGTGTATGTATCCCCAAAAACAGGGCGGGCGGTCAGCCTTGAGGCCGGGGGACCGTATAAGGAAAAATTGCTGCCGCTAGCGCCGTTCCTAACATCTGGGAAACTCTCTGACGCCACAGCGGAAGAAGCCGCGAGCGGCCTCGCGCTCACCGGTTATTTCCTTGAGCGCACCGTCTGGGCCGTGGCAGGCACAGGCCAACCACCAGCACGGGACCGTTTTCTGTCGACCCTCAGGCGGTTGAGCCGATAAGCCCCACAGTGAGGCAGGGCACTGCATACGCGTATTTTTTCTATCCGCAATAGATGGTGAAAATCTTTTGTGGATAACCACAACATCTTGTGGCGTTTTCGATTCCGATTGTTATAGTTGGCGCCATGACGACACATCCTGAGTTTACTGAAAATATCATCGAGGCACCGTTCGCGAATGCACTGAGCGAACGTTACCTCGCGTACGCAATGTCTACCATCATGTCCCGCTCATTGCCGGACGTGCGCGACGGGCTTAAACCCGTGCACCGCAGGCTGCTTTACGCCATGCGTCTTTTGAAGCTGGACCCAAAAACCGGCTACAAAAAATGTGCCCGCGTGGTGGGGGATGTTATTGGTAAATATCACCCTCACGGTGACCAATCTGTCTATGACGCCATGGTGCGTCTGGCGCAGGATTTTGCTGTGCGTTTCCCGCTGGTGGACGGGCAGGGCAACTTCGGCAATATCGACGGCGATAATGCGGCGGCGATGCGGTACACTGAGGCGCGCCTCACAGAAGTTGCCGCAGCCCTCATGGAATGGCTGGATGAAGACGCCGTTGATTTCCGGGAAACCTATGACGGGGAAGATTCTGAGCCCATCGTTTTCCCCGGTGCGTTCCCGAACCTGCTCGCGAACGGCTCAAGTGGTATCGCTGTGGGTATGGCCACCAATATCCCGCCCCATAATGTGGGTGAGTTGATAGACGGTCTGCAATTGCTTATTGAAGCGCGGCGAGACCCGGCGCGCGAGGTAACGGTGCGTGACCTGATGGACCGCATACCGGGGCCGGATTTCCCGACCGGTGGCCAGATTGTGGAAAACCGCGAGACCATCGAGCACGCCTATGAAACAGGCCGGGGTGCTTTGCGGGTGCGGGCACGGTGGGAGCGGGAAGACCTCTCACACGGCCAGTATCAGATCGTGCTGACGGAAATCCCGTATCAGGTTCAGAAATCCAAGCTGATCGAGAAGATCGCTGAGCTGATCAACGACAAAAAACTGCCGATTCTTACCGATGTGCGCGACGAATCCACCGAGGAAATTCGGGTGGTGCTGGAGCCGAAGAACCGCTCGGTTGATGAAAAAGTATTGATGGAGAGCCTGTTCCGCATGACGGAACTTGAGGTGCGTTTCTCCCTCAATATGAACGTGATTGCCTATGACGGCAGGCCTCGTGTGCTTTCGCTCAAGGAAGTGCTGGACAGTTTCCTTGATCATCAGATCGATGTGCTGCTGCGCCGTAGCAACTACCGCCTTGAGAAGATCGAGCGCAGGCTGGAGATCCTGTCTGGCTACCTGATTGCCTATCTCAATCTTGATGAGGTGATCCGCATCATTCGTGAAGAGGATGACGCAAAAGCCAGCCTGATGAGCACCTTCAAGCTAACGGACAACCAGGCCGAAGCGATCCTCAACATGCGCTTGCGGGCCTTGAGGAAGCTTGAGGAAATGGAGATCCGGACCGAGCATTCCAAGCTTGAGGACGAGAAGTCCAAACTGAATGCGCTTATTGCGTCTGAAGCCCTGCAGTGGATCGCGGTTGGTGACAAGCTTTCAGAGGTTAAAGAAAAATTCGGGCCCGAAACGACCCTTGGTAAGCGCCGTACACGCTTTGGCGATGCACCAACGGCTGAGGTCGTGCCGATTGAGGCCATGATCGAGAAAGAGCCGATTACGGTGCTTTGCTCGAAACGTGGCTGGGTGCGGGCGCTTAAAGGGCACGCAAAACCAGAGGAAGAACAGAAGTATAAAGAAGGTGATGAGGAGCGGTTCCGCTTCCATGCCTATACCACTGACAAGCTGTTCCTGTTTGCGACCAATGGCAAGATGTACACGCTGGGGGCTGACAAGCTTCCAGGCGGGCGCGGCAACGGTGAGCCCGTGCGCCTGATGGTGGATATGGACGCGAACGACGAGATCGTCTCGCTTCTGCCATACCAGCCGGGCGGCAAGCTCTTTGTCGCGAGCTCACTGGGTAAAGGTTTTGTGCTGGAGGCTGATCAGGCTGTTGCGATGAAAAAGGGCGGCAAACAGCTCCTGAACGTGAAGGGCGATGTGGTTGCCACACACTGCATGGCCGCAGACGGTGACAGCGTTGCCGTGATTGGTGATAACCGCAAACTGCTGGTGTTCGAGCTTGATGAAATACCAACTTTGGCACGGGGACAGGGTGTTGCCCTACAGCGCTACAAGGATGGCGGCATGGCGGATGTGACAATCTTCCACAAAGCTGAAGGGCTGACGTGGCCGATGGGGGGCAACTCAGATCGTTGGCGTACGGAAACCGACCTGACACCATGGACAGGCAAGCGCGGTAACGCAGGCCGCCTGCCACCGATGGGCTTCCCGCGAAACAACAAGTTCCACTAAGCGGTGGTAATAAAATGAAAAAGCGCCGATGTGAAAACACCGGCGCTTTTGCTTTTAGGTATTACCCAGTTTAGGGCATTGCCCTGATTATTTTTTCGGCTGCATGTTAAAGGCGTTCAGTTTATTGCCTTCAATGTCGCGAAAATAACCCGCATAAAAGCCCATTTCCTCGCCGCCGCGAAGCCCGGGTTCACCTTCGCATGTACCGCCAAGCTCAATGGCTTTGGCGTGGTATTTATCAACGGTCTCGCGGTCTGGAGCCACAAGCGCGACCATCACGCCGTTGCCAACTGTGGCCGGTTCCCCGTTATAAGGCTTGGCCAAAGCGAACATTGGCACGCCCGGCCCGGTTGTCCAGGCTTTGAAAGTGTCCCAATCCCAGGCGCGTTTTGCACCAACAACGGAAAACAGCTCATCATAGAAGGCTGCCAGCTTGTCCATGTCATTCGCGCCCAGTGTTGTATAACCGATCATTGTTTATCCTCTCTCGTGTCCCTAAAGTGCCCAGATTGGCCACCTGTTCCTGATATGGCCACCTGAGTGATTTGTGGCAACACCACATTCCTGCATGTTAGATATGCCACTGTTGTATGGATACTGAAAAACTTGCTAGAATAACTTTCGTTCAAGTTGAGCGGTTGGCGAAATGTTAAACATTTCAAGCCAATATGGGCATGTTTAGAGCGAATAATAAACCTTGGGGTTCACTTGGATAATAACCACAAATCGAAACACTGCTCAGGCGATGATCAGGTGGATATGCTTGTCTCGATCAAGCGTAAGGAAGAGCAGTTCCGCATCTTGAACAGCTTCGCGGTTTCCCTGATCCAGATCACCAATGTGGAAGACCTCGCCTGGTATGTTGCCAAGGAGGTGGTTGGCCGCCTTGGTTTTGTGGATTGTGTTTTTTATGAATATGACGCGGCCCATGGCGTGCTTGTGCAGCGCGCCGCGATCGGTGAGAAAAACCCGGAAGGCCGCACCATCCTCAACCCCCTTGATATACCGCTTGGTCGCGGTGTCACCGGTAGTGTTGCGAAAACCGGCAAGCCTGAACTGATCGACGATGTTTCAAAATGTGCGGACTATGTAGCTGATATTGCGCAGGCTGGGTCTGAGCTGTGTGTACCACTTCTTTATGGGCGGGAAATATTGGGTGTGATCGATTGTGAGGACCCGCGCATTGGGCACTTCACAGAAGAGCATCTTGACGTACTTCTCTCAGTCGCATCCCTGGCGAGCTCAAAACTGGCGGAATGCCGCGTGCTAAGGCAGTTGCAAGGGCAGGCACAGGTGCTAAGCCAGGTGCGGGAAGCCGTGGTTGTCACCGATGTACGTGGCCGCCTGACCGAATGCAACGACGGTGCGGCCGCTCTCTTTGGCGCTCCTCGCGAAAGGCTTATCGGCACCAATATCGCCGACCTGATGGCGAATGAGCGCGGCTGGCGGTACGACAGGGTCAACATTCTGCACCAGATAAGTGCCGCCGGTGAATGGCGGGGCTTCTTGGACCTTAAAACCAAGGACGGTGAGGCACTGACGGTGGATGCAAGCCTCACAATGCTTAGGGATGACAATGGCAAACGCATCAGTGTGGTCGGTGTTGCCCGAGATGTAACAGACCTGTTGCGTGCCGAACGTGCGATTTTAGAGAAGAATGAAGCGCTTGAGCGTAAACAGATCGAGCTTGAAAAAGCCCTGATTGAGGGCGAGGCTGCCCGGCGTGCCAACAGGGCGAAAGACGCTTTCCTCGCGAATACGAGCCATGAGCTGAGAACACCACTCGCGGGTGTGATAGGCATGATCGACCTTCTCGGTGATGAAGGTTTGACCCCCAAGCAGCAAAAGCTTGTGGAAACCGCGAATGTCAGCGCCCATACACTTTTGACCATTATTGACGATATTCTTGACCTCGCGAAGATGGAGGCTGGCACGCTGAGGCTGAGGCCCAGCGAGTTCGACCCCAGTGATCTGATCGAGAAAGCGGCGGCCACGCTACGACCGGCAGCGGAGATGAAGGGGCTGAACCTGAATGTACACCTGGCCCATAATGCGCCGAAATGTGTGCTGGGGGACGAAAGCCGTATCCGGCAGGTGCTGTTCAACCTTATTGGCAACGCGGTGAAATTTACGGATGAGGGACGTGTTGATGTCACCATGTCCTTCCGACCCGATGGGCCCGGTGTGTGCATGCGGCTTGAGGTCAGGGACACGGGCGCGGGGTTCAAACAAAGCGATAGCGAGAAGATATTCGGTCGGTTTGAACAGCTTGATGGCTCCACAACCAAAAGTGTCGCTGGCACCGGGCTCGGGCTCTCCATCAGCCGGGAACTAGCCCATATGATGCGGGGCACTTTGGAAGCGAGCGGCGAGCCCGGTGTTGGTGCTACCTTTGTGCTTTCGGTGCCCTTGCGCCCAGTGGAAAAAGCCGGCGTTGTCGATGATGGTGCACAGGCTGTTAAACCACCTGCCGCAGCTGCAACCCGCCAGTTGAAGGTGTTGGTGGCTGAAGATAACAACATCAACCAGATCCTGATTGTGAAGCTGCTTGAGCGCTATAAGTGGGAGCTGAAGCTGGTGTCGAACGGCCTTGAGGCTTTCGAGGCGCTGGATGAGGCGGAGGACTTCGATCTCATATTGATGGATATTCGCATGCCAGTGATGGACGGTGTGGAGGCAACGATCCTGATCCGCCGCCGCCGCGATGCTTATGCCAACATGCCGATTATTGCCCTCACCGCCAATACGATGGAGAGCGATAAAAAAGCCTATGCAGAAGCGGGGATTGATGCGGTTGTTGGCAAACCGGTGGACCGGGAACTGTTGATCAACACCATCGACAACGTGCTTGCCACGCGGCAGGCGAAAGCTGGTTAAGGGCGCCCTGTTCGCTAGAACAAGAGACCCGGTAGCCAGGTCACCAGCTCAGGCTTTGCCGCTATCAGCAACAAGGCCAGCAATTGGATAATCACAAAAGGTATCACACCACGGTAAATGGCCGTGGTTGGCACGCTTTCCGGTACTACACCGCGCAAGTAAAATAGCGCAAAACCAAACGGCGGAGTCAGGAAACTGGTTTGCAGGTTCATGGCGATCAGCACACCAAGCCAGATCGGGCCATAGGTGCCGTCCATTGCCAGAAGGGCGGGCGCCACCACAGGTACCACAACAAAGGTGATCTCGATAAAGTCGAGAAAGAAGCCGAGCACAAACATCAGCACCATCACGAGTAAGATGGCGGTAAACTGACCGCCGGGCAGGCCGTGCAACAGGTCTTCAATAGCAGCGTCACCACCCAGCCCACGGAACACCAGCGAGAACAGCGCAGCACCAATAAGAATGGCATAGATCATGGTGGAGATACGCACCGTTGATTTCAGTACTTCACTTAGCACATTAGCCCGGTACGTTTTGAAAAGCGCCCATGCAAGGCCACCGAGAAACGCGATGGTGAGTGCAATTGCGCCATAATAGGCGACCTGGTCACTTGTGGGCACTATTGCGCGCTCCATGCGCAGGTCTGCCACATTACTGATGCTCAGAAGCACAACAAGGCACATCAGCGCGCCAATCACCACCTTGCGGGTCAGGCCGTCAAGCCGTGCGGCCCCCAGCATGATGGCACCAATCGCACCAACAGAAGCTGCCTCAGTAGGGGTCGCGATGCCGGTGAGGATAGAGCCAAGCACCGCCACAATAAGCACCAGTGGTGGTGCCAGCGCCAGAAACAGCCGCCCGTAAAACGCGGCATCCAGCACATCGGTCTCCTCTTTGGGTATCGCCGGGCTTGCGTTTGGCCGCAGGATAGCAACCGCTATTTGATAGAGAATATACAAGCCCACCAACACAAGGCCGGGGATAAGCGCGCCGGCGAACAGCTCGCCTGCGCTCATGGGAATGGGGGAGAAATTGCCGTTGTTGAGCTGTGCCTGCTGCCACGCAGAAGAGATAACGTCAGCGAGCAGAATAAGCACGATTGAAGGCGGAATGATCTGCCCCAGGGTGCCAGCTGCCGCGATGGAGCCCGTTGCGAGGGAAGGGTCATACCCACGCTTGAGCATGGTTGGCAGGCTGAGAAGCGCCATGGTGACCACAGTTGCGCCCACAATACCGGTTGAGGCCGCGAGCAGCGCACCAACGATGGTAACAGAAATACCAAGGCCACCCCTGAGCGTGCCAAAGAGCCGCCCCATATTCTCAAGCAAATCCTCCGCCACGTTGGATTTCTCCAGCATCACTCCCATCGAGACGAAAAGCGGGATCGCGAACAGAAGCTCGTTGCGGATCACATTACCAAACAACCGGTTCGGCAGGATCTCAAGGAACGTGGCGTCCAGCGTACCGGTCGCCATGCCGATAAGGCCAAAAAGAAGCCCTGTGCCCCCAAGAGTGAAAGCCACCGGGAAGCCGCTCAGCAAAAAGCCCACGAGCACCACAAACATGCTGAGCACGAGGAAAATATGCATATCCATGGCTTAATCCTTCCCCAGAAGCGCGCGGCCATAGCGCATCAGGTCGGCCACAGCATGAAGTGACAGTGTGACGGCAAACAGCAAGAGCGTGGACTTGAGGATATAGATATACGGCAGGCCGCTTGCTTCAACACTGGTTTCCATAATCGTCCAGCTCTCTGTCACATAAGGCACAGAAGACATCCAGAACAGGATCAGGAATGGGATGAGAAGGAAAAGCGTGCCAAGGAAGTTTACGCGGGCTTGCGCGCGGGGTGCCATCTTTGAGTAGAAGATATCTACCCGCACATGCTCACCGCGCACAGCCGTGTAGCCCGCGCCACCCAAAAACATCAGTGCGTTAATATATTGGAGACTTTCCTGCAGCTGTATGCTGCCCGATTTGAACACATACACCAAGAGCACAACGGCAAACTGGATGAGGACAAGCAGAAGCGGCAGCACAGCAAGAACGCCGCCGCTTTTCTCAAGGAAAGCGTCAATCAGGGCAACAGGGCGCATGGATTATCCGTCGATCAGGCTGCGGGCGTGGGCAAAGGCCTGCTCAGAAATAGCACCCCAACGGATGCCTTCCTGCCGTGCCTTGCGGAAGCTTTCAAACACCTTGCCGGTGGTCTCATCCGCTTTGGCTGCGTCGGCCAGTACTTCGGCTGAAAGTGTGCCAAGCGCGCGCAGGATATCGTCGCTGAAGCGTTTCAGTTGCACACCGTGTTCGTTTACAAGCGTGTCGAGCGCGCGGGCGTTGTTGGCATTAAACTCGGCAAACATCAGGTCATTCTCGGTTGCGGCAGCAGCGCGCACGATTTCCTGCTCACGCGGGCTCATATCTTCCCACAGCTCTTTATTGAGACCGAGGGAGAGCGAGGTGCCGGGCTCATGAATGCCGGGGTAATAATAGTTTTTCACAATGGTGTGGAAACCGAAAGCGAGGTCGTTCCATGGGCCGATCCACTCGCTTGCGTCAATATTGCCCTGGCTAAGCGCCTGGAAAATCTCGCCGCCCTGTTTGGTTACAGGGGTCGCGCCAAAGCGTTTCATCACTTCACCGCCAAGGCCGGGCATGCGAATGCGCAGACCTTGGAAGTCTTCAACGGAATGGATGTCTTTTTTGAACCAGCCGCCCATTTGCACGCCGGTGTTGCCTGCAAGGAAAGGCTTCACATTGAAACGGCCGGAAAGCTCGTCCCAAAGCTCTTGGCCGCCACCAAAGCGGATCCAGGCATTCATCTCATTTGCAGTCATGCCCATGGGCACAGCGGCGAAGAAGTTGAACGCGGGTGATTTGCCCTGCCAGTAATATTCTGCGGCGTGGTACATGTCCGCTTTGCCTTGGCTTACGGCGTCAAAACCGCCCAGCGCACCAACCAGTTCGCCCGCAGCGTATACTTTCACCGTGATGGAACCGTCCGACAGTGCTTCGATGCGCTTGGCAAGCCGTTCGGCACCTGTGCCGAGGCCGGGGAAGTTTTTCGGCCAGCTTGTCACCATCTTGAGCTGACGCCGTTTGGTCGCAACGGCGGGGCCGCTTGCGCCCGACTGCGCGTCGCCACTATCACAGGCGGCCAACATCGCGGCGCTGCCGACAAGGCCAGCGCCCTTGAGCAGCGAGCGACGATTTAACAGCTTGTCCGCCGCTTGTTGCGGCTTGGCTTTTTGTGATGGTGTGTGTTGGGCTTTTTTGCGCACAGATAACTCCCCCTGAACCGAATTTTTGGACAGCGGATGCAGCCAATATGGCATATGGCAGCTGTCGGCGCACAGTATAGAGTGCGCACCGGCTTGAGCAAGCAAAGAGCGGTTATTTTGGTGCTTCTTGGTCCTGAATTTCGAACCAGCCGTTTTGACCAAGGCGTTCCAGTGGCCTGAAGCGCCCCTTGTAGTTCATTTTGGGGCTGTCTTTGACCCAGTAACCCAAATAAACGTATGGCTGATTCGCATATCTCGCCCGCACGATATGATCATAGATCAGATAGGTGCCGAGGCTTCTGGAGGTTTCTTGTGTGTTGAAGAAGCTGTAAATCATCGAAAGGCCGTCGGACAGTTCGTCCGTCAGCGCGGTTGCCATCAGCTTGCCGTCAATTGCGCGGCGATATTCCACCAGCACAGTGGGCACCGGGCTGGTTTCCACCATGTCGCGGAACTCTTCCGCTGTCATATCGGCCATGGTGCCGTCCGCGTGCCGTTCCTCAAGATAGGTGCGCAAAAGTTCATATTGTTCGTCGGTAACGATGGGCGGCCGCACCTCAGCCTTGAGGTCTGAGTTGGATTTGGCCACCCGGCGCATCGAGCGTGTTGGCTTGAAGTCTTTTACCCGAACCCGGACAGATACGCATTCCGAGCACCCTTCGCACGCAGGGCGGTAAACCACAGACTGGCTGCGGCGGAAACCAACACGGCCCAGCGCTTCATTCAGCGCGGCGGCGTCTGGTCCTCTGAGTTCCGTAAAAACCTTGCGCTCAATCCGACCGTCGAGATACGGGCACGGCGAGGGTGCCGTGACGTAAAACTTCGGAAACTGGAGCCCTTGGTCTGTCATGAGTACATATTTCTCCTTGCCCTAGAGGAGACCATAGTACCACGGAACGAACAGGGAGAAAGTAATCCAGCACACAAAAATGAGCGGTGTACCGACTTTCATGAAATCAACAAAGCGATAATGCCCCGGTGCCATCACAAGAAGGTTGGTCTGATAGCTCATCGGTGTTGCGAAACTACAGTTCGCGCCGAATATCACCGCCAGCAGGAACGGCATGGGGTCAACCCCGAGTTCACTGGCGATTGAAACCGCAATTGGCGTGAAAAGAACTGCTGTGGCGTTGTTTGAGAGCACGTTTGTGAGCAGCGCCACAAGCAGGAAGAAGCCCGAGAGTAGCACAGCCACAGGCGCGCCGCGCAAGCTCTCGATCACCGCATGCGCGAGCCATGTGGCACCACCAGTGCCTTGCATGGCGGTGCCAAGCGCAAGGGCCGCACCAACGATGGTGAACACCCGGCGGTCAATGGCACGGCCAGCCTGCCGCACATTAAGGCAGCGGCTTGCCATCATCAGCGTGGCGCCCAGAAGGGACGCCACCACAATTGGCATGATTTCAAGCGCAGCTAGCGCCACAACGCCCGCAAAGATAGCGAGTGCCCGCCACGCAAATTCTTGCATTGGTACATCGCTCGCGGATGATTCCATCAAAAGAACGTCGCGGTTGTCCCTTAGCGCCAGTACAGCAGAGCGGCTACCCATTACGAGAAGCACGTCACCCGCTTCAAGCCGAAGCTGGGAGAGGGCTGCGCGGATCATGCGGCTACGGCGCTGTACGCCCAGCACGGAAACGCCGGTATCGGCCCTGAAGCCGGTTTGAGCAAGGGTGCGACCATCCATGCGCGAGGCTGGTGCCACGACGGCTTCTGCGATCACCCGGCGTTCACCGGCCTTGTCGTCCACATCCTCACCCTCGGCGCTTGAAACAAGGTCGGGTGAGGCGTTGAGAAGCTCGGTCATCACCGAGCGCGTGGCGGCCACAAGCACAACATCGCCCACTTCAAGCGTGATATCGTCATAAGGGGGCAACAGCTTTTCGCGACCGCGTTCAATCATGCGAACGGTCACGTCCTTGAGGCCGGGGAACATGCCCGCGACGGCTGACTGGCCCACGAGACCGTTATCGGGTGCGAGTTCCATCTGGAACAGGAACTGTTTACCGCCGCCACCAGCGAGGCGCTTGGCCAGGCCCGCGCGGTCCACAAGCAGGCGGGGCGCAATAACAATCACATAGATAAACCCGACAAAAGCGATCACGGCGCCAGGAATGGTGAAATCAAAAAAGCCGATGCCGCTGCCACCGGCCTGCTCATAGGCACCAATGGCCAAAAGGTTGGTGCTTGAGCCGATCTTGGTCATATTACCACCAAGGATGGCCGCAAAACTGAGCGGCATCATCACCATGGCTGCTTTTTTGCCAAGCCGTTCCGCGAGTGCTGCGAGGATAGGGATGAAGATCACCACCACAGGTGTGTTGTTCAACACGCCTGAGATCACCATAACGACAATAAGACAGGCCACGATAATAAGCCGCGGGAAGCTTTTCCCCAGCACCATCAGGAAGCGGGCAGGGCCGTTTAGCGCCCCGGTTTGCACCAGCCCTTGCCCCACAACAAGCAGTGCCATGATGGTAATAAGGGCGGGGTCTGCAAAGCCCTGCAGCAGGTCACGCCGGGTGATAAGCTGCTCGCCATCGGCGCTCATCATCGGGGCGATTTCAAAAACAAGCAGCAACAACGCAACCGTCGCGATGGAGGAAATCTCAAGCGGGATGCGGTCATAGGCGTAGGCCACGATTGCGCCCAGCACAATCGCGAAGGTCAGCCACATTTGAATGGTTGGTTCAACAAGATCCATAAACTTGGGGTATCCACGCGTGTTTAAAACAGCTTAAGGGAAATTGTTACAGGTCAGCCTCATGGCCGACAAGTCAAATCTGAACGGACAGCGCTAGTGCGCGCCATGAGCGAAACTTAAGGTCGTAAAGCGCTCTTGGTCTATTTTAGTTGGTCAGGTTAGGCGGTACAACCGGCGCTTCACGAAGAACGAGGATCGTGATCCTGCGATTCTCGGTTCTGTTAGGTTGGTCAGGGTAAAGTGGGTCAGTGCCCGCTTTGCCAATGACCTCAGAGAACCGATCCATTGATACACCGGATGTGTCAAGTTGCCTGCGGGCCGAATTCGCGCGGCCTGCGCTGAGCTCCCAGTTGGTTTCACCCTGCGGGCCGAAATATACTGCGCCGTCTGTATGGCCAAGGATAGTGATTCTGTTCGGCAAGGTCTGTACTGACTTGCCGATCTCGGTAATCATGCTTTTAGCGAAATCATACAGCTCATCGGTGCCGGATTTGAACATGGGGCGGCGGTCCTTGTCGATCAGCTGGATCTTCATGCCGTCTTCGGTGATCTCCATGATCAACTGATCCGCAACCTGCGACAGCTCGGGCGATTGCTGGATCGCCATTCTGAGTTGCTCTTGCAATTGGCTGAAAGCTGCGTCTTCTTGCGCCTGAATGCGCTTGGCCAGCGTGTCGTCAATACCGCCTGCTTCATCCGTGCCCCGGTTTTCTCCGTCATCCTCACCGCTTTGCGGTGGGCCGGGCACACTGATGGCGACAATAGGTGTCGGGTTCGAGCCAATCGCATCGGCAGAGGGCGCATTTACGGCGTCAGCACCTGTGCGGCCTGATACTGCGGCTGTCGTAGGGCTGAAATAGTCAGCAAGGCCAGCGAGTGTTTCGGGGGGCGCCACATTGAGAAGCCACAACAGCATGAAAAACGCCATCATCGCGGTGGTGAAGTCAGCATAAGCTACCTTCCAGGCGCCGCCATGGTGGCCGCCGCCCTGAACCTTCTTCACCTTCTTGATGATTGGGCGTACGTCATTGTCGTCGTTTTTCGCCACCCGTATCTCCCGGTTGTGGTGCGTATGTCGCCAAACTATGGCGCCTTAGTCTTACCAAAAGGATAACCGCCTGATTTCATTCTGTTAAGGAGAATCTGGCGGCCACCCCTTTTAGTGCGGATGCAGGATCAGGATATCCTCCGCCCCATCGGTCACATTACCACTTGCGGGGATAGTAATATATTCCACATCACGCCAGCGTGGGAACAGGTCATCAAACTCGCCTGAGAACGGATTGCCAGACTGGCCGGTTGGCAGCACATAGAGCGATTTGTTGAGGTCGCTCAGGTCAAAAATACCACGGTAGCTTGGCCCGAAGGTAGAGCGGTTGAGCGTGCTTTTGCTTTCGCTCACGCCAGCGACATTGATGGTGTTGCGGCTGCCCGAGATCGGCGTTTCAATTTCAAAAAAGGAAGATACTACGGGCACTTGGCTCATGGGTCTGTGTGACTGGGTCAGGATATGTTCATCCCCCCACTTCCACGTTGTCCAGTTGTCGTGCCGACGCACAGACAGGTTATGCACCGTATCCCTGAGCGCGGCTTTCGCAAGCTCACCGCAGGTCTCAATCTTATCTTCCGTGACAATATCATCACACCAGGCTGTGGCTGCCTCACGGTCAATTGGTGTCAGATGATAGTAGGCATCTGGCAGTTCAAAACCATCGGGGGCAGAAAACAAAAGGCTGTCGCGGATCAGGCGGGAACGAATGCCGGTGAAGTCTTCGGCCATACTGCCAAGCTCATCATTCATCAGGCGAGCCTGATAGCTGCGCATAAACTCGTGGAAGATCAGCGGCTCGGGCCTGTCTGCATCCATGGTGCCGTCCCACGCCAGAAGGGCGTCAGCGACCTCACCTTCACCGGCAAGATGAACCTTCAGTACGGGTAAAAGGTCCCGCGCCATGTCTGACACCACATCGCCATGAAGTGCTTTGAAACTATCGAGGTCATGCGGGGCAAGGCGTTCAAGTTCAGCCCGGATACGGTTGCCCCGGTACGGCAAAGCCCAGTCGCGGGTGATGAAATGCGGATAGTCACCATCAACGATTTTCTCGTTTGCGGTGGCGATCACACCGCCTTCCGGGTTGAAGTAGGTTGGCAATTCTTCATACGGGATGAAACCCTGCCAGTCGTATTTCGCGATCCAGCCCGGCGAGGGCAGGCGGCCCATGATCTCGTTATCGCTGTGGCGTACTGGCACTTGCGCAGGCGCATAATAGCCGATGTTGCCGTCGGTATCGGCGTAGATCATGTTCTGCTCAGGCCCGAAATAATATTGGCCAGCGGCTTTGAAGGCTTCAAAGTCCCGCGCTTGTGAGAGCTTGAGCAGTCCCGTGGGTGCGGTGTCTGTGTCGCCCAGCGCTGTCCATTGCAGCGCAAGCACATAGCCGTCCTCGATAAAGTTGGCGCGGTCACCCAGTACGTCAGACACCACGGGACCATGCCGTGTTTCCTTCACTGTCAGGTGTATGTCGTCACCACCCTTGACCTTGATAACCTCAACACGAGTGGTGAAATCAGCCGGGCCGTCAGGCGTCAGATATTGTGTACCGTCATCCCCCACCAGTTTCTCAACAAAAAGATCCTGAATATCAGGCGCTGTGTTGGTGAAGCCCCAGGCGATCTTGTCATTACGGCCCAGAATAACAGACGGCGTACCAGGGAAAGTGACCCCAATCACATTGGTGCCGGTTGTGGTGTTATGAAGCCGCGCCAGATACCAGATCGACGGTGTAGTCAACCCAAGGTGCGGGTCATTCGCCAGCAGTGGCATGCCGCTCTTGGTCATGCTGCCATCAACCACCCAGTTGTTGGAGCCGTAACCCTCCTGTTTCTCAGGCCCAACAAGCGCCGCTGCGCCATCAATGCCAGCGCGGGCGTATATAGCACCAAGATCAGGGAAGGGGCTTTCTTCATCACCCGGGTAGGGCGGATAAATAGAGCGCACCTGCGCTGGTGTGAGTTTGCTGAGGAGCTTGGCGCGTGAAAGCTCTGAACGCATGTTGCCAGACAAGTCCAGCCACATCATCTTCTGCCACACGAGGGTGTCAACCGGGCTCCATGGCTCGGGCTTTACGCCGGTGAGAACAAACTCTGGCGGCAATGCGCCCTTGCGGGTGCGCGCGTAAGCGTTCACACCGTTGGCATAAGCTTGCAGTGCGCTTCGCGTGGCTTCATCCAGGTTAGCCAATGCGCTTTCAGCCTTGCGGCGAAAACCAAGCGTGCGGAAGTAGCGGTCGAAACCAAGGCCTGCTTCGCCAAGCACTTCAGCCACGCGGCCATTACCAATGCGGCGGTTCATTTCCATCTGCCACAGGCGGTCTTGCGCGTGCACATAGCCTATCGCGAACTGGAGGTCATGTTCGCTCGCGGCACCAATATGCGGGATGCCGTGGGCATGACGCGCGATGGTAATGGGGGCCGTGGGGCCTTCAAGCGTGACCGTGCCGCTTACTTTTGGCAAGCTGCTTCGCATCCAGCCAAAGGCCAGAAACAGCACGCAGATTAGAAAAAGTAAGACGATAGACGACCATAATTTAACCGCGCGCATGTTTTTATTCTCCCCCGAAAGTGCATGCTGGACTTAAGGCCATGAGCCGCATAGGAACATAACCAAGCTTATCACCAACTAACCTTAATGGACCTTGAAGTCCATAAATAGTCAGCAAGGGAGCGTATCATGGCGAATGTTGCATTTCTGGGTTTGGGTGTCATGGGATATCCAATGGCGGGGCACCTTGCCGCCGCAGGGCACAATGTTACTGTTTTTAATCGAACTGGCGCCAAGGCCGAAGCCTGGGTTGAAGACTATGCTGACAAGGCGACGGGAGAGCTGTATGCCGCACCAACGCCTGCCGGTGCCGCAGCGGACGCTGACATCGTGTTTGCCTGCGTGGGGGCAGACAAGGACGTGGCCGAGGTTTGCGTGGGCCCGGAGGGCGCCTTTGACGCCATGAAACAGGGTGCGATTTTTGTTGACCACACCACGGCATCGGCCGATTGCGCCCGCACCATGGCTATAGCTGCAAAGCAGAAGGGCCTTGAGTTTATTGATGCGCCAGTCTCAGGCGGCGAAGCGGGGGCTGTGAACGGGGCGCTGACAGTGATGTGTGGCGGTGACGATGCGGCGTTCAAAACAGTGGAACCCGTGATCACGACCTATGCCAAGTCGGTCAAGCTTCTGGGTGCTGCGGGCGCTGGGCAGTTGACCAAAATGGTCAATCAGGTGTGTATCGCGGGCGTGGTGCAGGGCCTCGCGGAAGCACTGCATTTTGCTATGGAAGCCGGGCTTGACGCCAAGGCTGTGGTTGATGTGATCTCCAAAGGGGCGGCACAAAGCTGGCAGATGGAAAACCGGGCCGAGACCATGATCGACGGCAAGTTTGACTTTGGCTTTGCCGTTGACTGGATGCGCAAGGACCTTGGTATTGTGCTCAGTGAGGCAAACTCAATGGGTGTTTCCCTGCCGCTCACTGCCCTTGTGGACCAGTTTTACTGTGACGTGCAGAATATGGGCGGCAACAGAAACGATACCTCAAGCCTGATCCGCCGCTTTCGGGGATAAGGTTTAAGATCATTGCTTTACAGTGAGTTGAGGGCAGTGCGCGGGTGCTGCCCTTGCTTTTTGACTTTTAGTCATTATACTATAGGGGGTATAGTATAATGAGGTTTATGGGATGATTAATGCCAAGGACAAATCGGCGATGAAAGCTCGCCTTGCCCGCATTGAGGGGCAGCTTCGGGGTGTTCAGCGCTTGATAGACGTGGACGAGCCGGACTGTGAAATGGTGGTGCAGCAGATGGCTGCTGCCCGCAAGGCGATGGATAAAGCAGCGCACACCATGCTCGCCTGCATTATCGAAGCGCACATCAGGGCGGGTGAGGCAGATGATCTGGCTGACCTAGGTGCCTTGATCAGCAAATATGCTTAAACGTTAGGAGTTACTCATGGTTTTACAGATTGATGTTGCGGAGTTCTGCTCGGAGCGTGAGCTGAACAAGGCGCTTTTTGTGATCGACGTCAGAACTGAGGCCGAGCATGCGGCCTGCCATGTCCCGGGTGTGAGGCTATATCCGCTTCAGAGTTTTGACCCTGCAGTAGTGCTGGCGGATGCAGGTAAAGCCGGTGCAGATACCCCCATCTATGTTTTGTGTAAAGGCGGTGGGCGGGCACAGCAGGCTGCTGTTAAGCTGGCGGCTGCAGGGTCGGGGCACCCGGTCGTTGTTGTGGCAGGGGGCACGGATGCCTGTAAGGCGTTTGGTGTGCCAGTGAACGAGGGCAGGGCCGTGATGTCGCTTGAGCGGCAGGTGCGGATTGCCGCTGGTGGCCTTGTGCTTGCGGGCGCTGTTCTTGGATATCTGATCAACCCGGGCTTTTTTGCCCTTTCTGGATTTGTAGGCGCGGGGCTTATGTTTGCCGGTATCACAGACACCTGCGCCATGGGTATGATGCTCGCCCGCATGCCCTGGAACAAAGTGACAGCATAGGAGGCGTGAATGTTTTTCAGACAATTGTTTGACGAAGAAAGCTGGACCTTTACCTATCTTCTGGCTGATGAAGATACCCACGAGGCAGTGATAATCGACCCGGTTTTGGGGCAGATGTCGCTGTATCAGAGGTTGCTGGGGGAATATGGCCTCAAGCTCAAATATGCCGTTGATACCCACGTGCATGCGGACCATGTCACGGCGCTTGGCGCGCTGCGTGATGAATATGGCGTGGAAAGCGTGCATGGTGTGGGCTCGGGCGCTGCCTGTGTTTCCCGCTTTATTGCGGATGGCGAGGAACTGACCTTCGGACAATATAAGCTGCAAGCCATCGCTACACCGGGCCACACCGATGACAGTTACAGCTTCCTAATGCGAGACGGGAAGCGCACCATGGTTTTCACGGGCGATACGCTGCTTATTCGCGGCACAGGTCGCACAGACTTCCAGAACGGGGACGCGGGCATGCAGTATGATAGCCTTCAGGGGAAACTGCTAACCTTGCCGGACGATACGATCGTCTATCCGGCGCACGACTATAAAGGCATGAATGAAAGCCGTATTGGTGAGGAAAAGGCCCATAACCCCCGCCTTCAGGTGGCGGATAAAGCGGCCTATATTGCCCTGATGGATAGCCTTGACCTGCCCAACCCCAAGTTCATGGATGTGGCGGTGCCTGCAAACCTTGAGTGCGGGAATGTGTGATTCTGCTGTTTTTTCGCGGGTTTCTGCACTTTCCCGTTGACTTTACCCCGGCTTTCCCATATTCCCCGCCCGTTAATGAATGGCCAAGGCAATGGTGATTTTGGCCGCACGGGTACTATAGTGCATCAGTTTTCGGACCGCACACGCCCGTGGCGCTTATTTGAAAGGAGCGATTCGCATGTCCAAGCGTATCCAAGCGAAATATAAAATTGACCGCCGTATGGGCGAAAACATCTGGGGCCGTGCCAAGTCTCCAGTGAACAGCCGGGAATACGGCCCAGGTCAACACGGTCAGCGCCGTAAAGGCAAGCTGTCTGACTTTGGTATCCAGCTGCGCGCCAAGCAAAAGCTGAAAGGTTACTACGGTAACATCACCGAGAAACAGTTCCGTCGTTACTACGATGAAGCTGACCGCCGCAAAGGCGACACCGGTGAGAACCTGATTGGTATTCTTGAGTGCCGTCTGGACGCTATCGTATACCGTGCCAAGTTCGTGCCGACCGTGTTTTCCGCGCGTCAGTTCGTAAACCACGGCCACGTTCTCGTGAACGGCAAGCGCTGTAACATCCCATCACGCCTGCTGCGTCCTGGTGACGTTGTTGAAGTTCGTGAGAAATCACGCGGCGTTCCAATGGTGATCGAAGCTGGTCAAAGCCCAGAGCGTGAGACCCCGGAATACCTGACGGTTGATGCTTTTAAAGCAACCTACGTTCGTATCCCGACACTGGACGAAGTACCGTACCCAGTGATCATGGAACCGAACCTCGTGGTGGAATTCTACTCCCGTTAATCCGGGGGATGAACCACTTCGAAAGGTCTGGACATTCTATAGAGAAGGCCGCTTGCAGATGCAGGCGGTCTTTTTCTTTGGCTGTAGGGCGGCGCGATCAATCCTGAGAAGATGAGCCGCTGCGTCTCAGCTGGCGTCTACCACCGTTTCCTGAGAGTGGCATACTGTTGCGCCACGTATTGGTGCTTTTGCAGCGTCGGCAAAGCCGCTGGCCAGACCACTCGCTAAGAAAGGGTGTCTCACAGCGAAGGCAGAGCCGGTCCTTTGGGGTGTCCCATGCAGGTTGCGCCTCAACCGCCATCTGAGCGGGTCGGTTTGGCCTTCGGGCCTTAGCTTTACCCTCGCTTCTGATATCAATCATCGGCGACACACTTGTCTTGCTCACGCCGAAGCGGTTTGTCGCAGGTCCAATCGTTGCCGGTATAATCGAGATGAGCGCCTGCTGGCAGCTTAATAGTGGCGCAGTCGGTGCGTGTGGCGCGGTATCCACGTTCGCATTTGAAGCCGGCGCCGTAGGATTCGTCGACAAAATAGCCGTTCGTGGGGATGGGGATAAGCACACAGGTGTTGGAGACATTCTGATACCCACGCTCGCATTTCCAGCCCAGCCCGAACGACGAGCCGGTGAGATAGGCGTTCAAGGGTACAGCGACGGCGTTACAGCGGTCGTTTTCCCTTTGGAAGCCACGTTCGCACTGCCAATCGGCTTCATATGACGAATAGCTCAAAAAAGCGTTTTCAGGAACGTTGATGGCCACGCATGTGTCTGCTGTTGCTTGAAAGCCGCGTACACATTCCCAGCCGGAACCATAGGCGGTGTCGGTCAGGTAGGCATTTGGCGGCAAGGTAACCTGAACGCACAGGCTTTCCTGTTCCCTGTATCCACGCTCACATTTCCAGCCAGCACCATATGTGGTCTCTGCCAGATAGGCTTTATCGGGTATCTGGATAGCTTGGCATTCCATGCCACTTTCCCTGAAACCACGCCTACACTCCCAGCCGCGCCCATAGGATTTGTTGGTCAGATAAGCATTTGCAGGGAGCGTGACAGCAACGCACTCGTTGCCTGTTTTCTGGTAGCCGCTATCGCAATCCCAGCTGTTGCCATAGCCTTGTGCGTGGGCGTTTGCGGGGATTCTGGTCGTTTGTTCTTCAGCCATCACAGCCGCACCGGCATATAGCAGCAGCATGGAAAGAGCGAAGACATAAGCGACAATATCGCGTGGCTTGTAAGTCGTGGTCATGGTTTTTCCTTGGGTCAAGCTTGCGCGGGCGCGGGTGCGCCAAAATGGTCCAGGGCAGGCTTAACTGTTGTGTCGGCGGCGAAGGCCATCGGGATGGTTTTTCTCGTGGCGCTGCGGCAGAGCATCACTCATCCACATCATGCCTTCGTCTTCCGCGCGCTCAATGGCGTCGCGGTCCGTCTTGTTAGCTAATTCTGAAGGTCTGACTGCCTGAAGCAACTTCAAGGTGGTAGTCTCATCGCGCTTGAGCGCGGCTTCCAGCTCTTTTGGTGTGATTGTGAGATATTCCATCACACCTGGATGGGCGACCTCAGCATGAAGATGCAGAGTTGCCTGCATGCGGCGGAAGGCGGGGATGAAGAGATTGGGCAACAGGTCCTCTTCATATTCTACCTTATATGCGCCCGCAGGCAGGCTTTTTTTATAGCCGTAAACCACAAAGGGGTGTTGGAAAGTCACCATGTTTTCAGTCGTGCGTGTGATCATGATAGCCCTCTCGAGGGGATGATATGTCCGCGCATGGTGAGCTACTCCGTCACCGCTTGGACTATTTGGATTTAGCGACGACAGGTGTATCGGCTGTTGTTGCCTTGATTTCAGCTGCAGCAGGCGCTGCATCTTTCACGGAGGCAGCTTGCTTTTTTGGGGGGCTGGTTTTTGAATTGAACATATCTTTGAATGACATATTAAATACCTTTTTATTAGTTCATTAAATCATTGTTTATTATGTTTGTTTTATATTTTTATTTACAATAGTTAGGTATTTTATTTATTTAATTAAATAATTTGACACTGTATTTGTTAGTTTATTTTCCATTTATTTATAAATTGCTGCCTTGTGCATCACAGCATTCTGTATTTATATGCGTTCGTCAAATCAAAGACTGTTTGAAGGAAATACGATGCGCGAATTGAACCTCAGGCATGTGCGGGATGAAGATGGCCCGGCGCTGATTGAACTGATCGGCAGCATTTTTGGCGAATATGAAGGTGTCTACCTTGAGCCAGATGGGCTGGACAGTGACCTGAACGCCTACGCAAGCTATATAGAGGCTGAAGGCGGTGAGGGGTTTGTTGTTGAGGGCGAAGACGGCCTTCTGGCCTGTGTTTCCTATAGCCAGATCGAAGGCACCCAGTATCAGCTCAAGCGCATATATCTGAGTGCTGGTCTGCGTGGCTCCGGCATGGGGCTCAAACTTCTGCACCATGTGGAAACATTGGCAAAAGCCCGTGGTGCCGCAACGATGGAGTTGTGGTCCGATACCCGGTTTACCCGCGCGCACCGCTTCTATGAGCGCGAAGGCTACGTCAAACAGGCAAAAACCCGAGACCTGCACGACAGCTCAAACACCACCGAGTTTCAATTCATCAAGACGCTGTAGGCTTTGCAGCCTTTGATTGATTTATTTGTCTCATAAATTGCAAATATATTCGCCAATGCGTCAGTTTCGAATGAAACAAAAAAATAATGTTCTAAGTATTTGAAAATTAGTAAAATTTTAAACTGTTCAGGTAATTCTGTGTCTTGAGGCTAGTAAGCCCTCAAGAGTAGATACAAGCATGAAACTTTGCGCTCACCATGCAAAGTCACCCTGGGGGTGATGGCTAACCAGACCTCGCTTTGACTGCACCAGCATTCCAAAGAGGTCCTAAATGCTTAAGTTAAATGGGTTGCGTATATCTACCCGCCTACCACTTGTTGTTATCCTGATCGTTGTTCTCACCTCCACTGTGGTCTCGCTCTTTGCCTTTTTTCAGGCAGGTGGAGAGGTCAGTACTCAAGTGAAGGACCGGCTTTCTGCCGTGTTGGACGCCAGAAAATCTGAACTGCAGGGATATCTGTCCTCGATTGAGGAGGATATGCGTCTTGTGGCGTCAAACCCTCATACGCGGGAGGCGCTCGGTGCCTTTGCCACTGGTTGGCAGGACATGGGTGGCAACCCGGGGCCCTTGTTGCAACAGCTTTATATCGAAGAGAACCCCCATCCGACGGGCGAGAAAGACAAGCTCTATAGCGCAGGCGACGGTTCAGGTTATAGCGAGGCCCATGCGCGCTTCCATCCGTGGTTTCATGCGCTGCAACAACGCCGCGGTTATTATGATGTTTTCCTTTTGGATATAGAAGGCAACCTTGTTTACTCCGTTTTCAAGGAGCTGGACTATGCCACCAACCTGAACGACGGCAAGTGGCGAGCCACTGACCTTGGGAATGCATTTCGCGCGGCGATGAAGGCGGGCCCAACCGGGAAAGACAGTTTTTTTGATTTCAAGGCTTACGCACCAAGCCACGGCGCACCCGCGAGCTTTATCTCTCAAGCTGTTGCGGACGAGAGCGGCAATACCATGGGTGTGCTGGTGTTCCAGATGCCGATTGAGCGCATCAACAATATCATGCAAAAAACCGCAGGCATGGGCGAAAGCGGGGAAACCTATATTGTTGGGCAAGACCATTTCATGCGGTCCGACAGTCGCTTCTCAGAGAAAAGTACCATCCTGAATGTGAAGGTTGCCGGTGAAACCGTGGAAGCGGGCCTGCGCGGCCAGTCAGGTGTGCAGGAAATTGAAGATTACCGCGGGATTGATGTGGTTTCTGCTTATGTGCCGGTTGAGTTTCTCGGCACCAAATGGGTGCTGATCGGTGAGCTTGATGTGGCGGAGATGGACGCGCCTATCGTTTCCATGGGTTGGTTCCTCATGCTTATTGCGGCGCTGTTTGCACTGATCATTGGCGTACTTGGCTTTTTCTTCGCGCGCACTATCACCCGCCCGATCCACAATATGGTCGGCGTGATGGGTGAGCTGGCAGACGGCAACGATGAAGTCACCGTGCCGCATCAGGACTATAGCGATGAAATCGGCGATATGGCCAAGGCTGTTGGCATCTTCAAGGATAACCTGCTTGAGCGCAGCCGCTTGCGTGAGCAAGCCGACCGTGAAGCGGCAGAGCGTGCAGAACTTGATGAACGCCATCGCCGCGAGGAAGCGGAACGGCTGGAGCAGGAGCGTGAGCGTGAGCGGGTTGAGGCCGAAGCCAAGGAAGCCCGCGTGAACGAGATGGGTGCGCTGATCGTGGCCTTTGACGAAAAAACGTCAGAACTGCTCACCACCGTTTCTGCTGCTGCCAACGAGCTTGAGCGCACAGCCCAGTCAATGACCGGCACGGCAGAGCACACGAACGAACTGTCTGCCACCGTGGCTGCGGCGGCTGAGGAAGCCACCGTGAACGTGCAGACCGTTGCCAGCGCGACCGAAGAGCTGAGCGCCTCCATCACTGAGATCGGCCAACAGATCGAACGCTCAAACGCCGCTAATATGTCTGCCGCAGAAAAAGCGGAAGAGGCGGGCGGCGTGATGTCTGAGCTTGAACACGCCTCGCAAGAAATCACCGACGTTGTGAAGCTTATTAATGATATCGCTGAGCAAACCAACCTGCTGGCCCTGAACGCTACCATTGAGGCTGCACGGGCGGGTGACGCAGGCAAGGGTTTTGCCGTGGTTGCCTCTGAGGTCAAGTCACTGGCCGGGCAAACCGCAAAAGCAACAGACCAGATCGAGCAGCAGATCCGTGCGGTGCAGGATAAAACCTCGGTGGCCAGCCGCTCGATGGATGCGATCCGCAAAGCGGTACAGGAAACGGCAGAGCTGGCATCTGCAGTTGCGGCCGCTATTGAGCAGCAGCGTGCCGCGACGGGCGAGATTGCCCGCAACGTGCAGGAAGCAGCCACGGGCACACAGGACGTGAACCGCAATATCGTCAGCGTGTCCGAAGGCGCGTCTGAAACCATGGCTGCGTCTGGTCAGGTGCTCACGGCGTCGCATGAGGTGTCGGGCGTGTCCACATCGCTCAAAACCTCGGTTGAAGATTTCCTCGGTAACATCCGCAACGTGATGAGGGCTTAGAAGCCGCTCAAGGCCAGCCTTTCAAGGAGTTGAATATGAGAAAAACACAGAAAAATCAGCAACATGCGGCGGCAGCCAAGGCGCAATCGGTGCCGGGAACAGCCAGGCTCAAGCGCGCCCTGTTGTGGCTTACTATCGGCTTTGGTGTTGCCGGTGCCATGGCGCTGAATGCGGGCGGTGCGCGGGCGCAGGATAGCTCTGGCCTGTCCCTTTCCGCCAATGCGGCGATCACAAGCGATTACCGCTTCCGGGGTATCTCGCTCTCGGACAAGGATTTTGCCATTCAGGGCGGTTTTGACGCCGAACATGAAAGTGGCTTTTACCTGGGCACATGGGGCAGCTCGATTGAGAGTTACGCAGGTTCCGAGTTTGAGCTGGATATTTATGGCGGGTACGCAAGCGAGATTGGCGGCTTGTCCACCGATATCGGCCTTTTGGCATACACATATCCCGGTTCAAGCGGCACCTATTATCTTGAAGTATATGGCTCTGTGGGTGGTGAAATGGGGCCTGCAAGCTGGACGCTCGGGGGTGCCTATGTCTGGGCACAGGAAAACACCGGCGACGCAGATAATATCTACCTGTATCTGGACGGTGAGATGCCGCTTGGCAACAGCCCGTTCTCCCTCATGGGGCATCTGGCCTATGAAGACGGCGCCTTTGGCAGCAACAAGTGGGACTGGAACGCAGGCGTGGGCTATAATTTTGAGCAGTTCACCTTGTCGCTTCAATATGTGGATACCAATGTGGATACCCGCGAAGGCAAGGGCGGGGTTGTGGCTATGTTAAGCGCCAGCTTCTAAACCTATTGGGAGCAGGCGCCATCAGGCGGGGCGGGCGTGCAGCTATGCGCGCCCGCTTTTTTTATGTTATGGGTGGCTTTGATATTCTGCAGCTCATTTTTTCGGGTCGCTTTTTCTGGATCGCTTTTTCGGGGAAAGCCCTTGCGAGCGCGCGCCCGGGGGCGTACATAAGGCACTTCAACTTAACTGCGTTCCGAGGGGAGCCCGCCGCTTTGGCTGAGGGCTGAGAGTCTGCAAAATATCGGTGCAGAGACCCTTAGAACCTGATCTGGCTAACACCAGCGCAAGGGACGGAGCAATCATATGCCTGATACAGCAAACCAAAGCTTTAATATTACGACCGGCGAACTGCCGGGCTCGAAAAAGATTTACGTGCGGTCTGAACTGGACCCCACCATCCGCGTACCGATGCGGGAAATTCACCTGCATCCCTCGGCCAACGAGGTACCGGTGCGTGTCTATGACACCTCAGGGCCATATTCTGACCCCACAGCCAATATCGACATCTATGAAGGCCTCAAGGACCTGCGCCGGGCGTGGGTTGAAGGCCGTGGTGACGTGGAAGAATACGAAGGCCGCGAGATCAAGCCGGAAGATAACGGCAAGGTGGAAGGCGACTATCTGGCGCCTGAATTCCCGGTAAAAAAACGCCCGCTGCGGGCACGCGAAGGCGCCAATGTGAGCCAGATGCACTATGCCCGCAAAGGCCTGATCACGCCTGAGATGGAATATGTGGCTGTGCGCGAAAACCTTGGCCGTAAGGTGACGGCTGAGAAGCTGAAGCGCGACGGTGACCCCATGGGCGCCAATATCCCGGATTATATCACGGCTGAGTTCGTGCGGGACGAGATCGCCGCTGGCCGTGCCATTATTCCCAATAACATCAACCACCCGGAAACCGAGCCGATGATCATCGGCCGTAACTTCCTCGTTAAAATCAACGCCAACATCGGCAACTCGGCGGTCAGCTCTTCCATCGCGGAAGAGGTGGACAAAATGGTCTGGGCCACCCGCTGGGGCGCGGATACAGTGATGGACCTTTCCACAGGCCGCAACATTCACAACACGCGGGAATGGATCATCCGCAACTCACCTGTGCCTATTGGCACCGTGCCGATCTATCAGGCGCTTGAGAAGGTGGACGGCGTGGCCGAAGACCTGACGTGGGAGATTTACCGCGATACGCTGATTGAGCAGTGTGAGCAGGGCGTTGACTATTTCACCATTCACGCGGGCGTGCGCCTGCCGTTCATCCACCTGACCGCCAAGCGTGTCACCGGGATTGTTTCCCGCGGTGGCTCAATCATGGCGAAATGGTGTCTGGCGCACCACAAGGAAAGCTTCCTCTACACTCACTTTGAGGATATCTGCGAGATCATGAAACGCTATGACGTTTCCTTCTCCCTTGGGGATGGCTTGCGCCCTGGCTCGATTGCTGATGCGAACGACGAAGCTCAGTTTGCTGAGCTGCGCACCCTTGGTGAGCTGACCAAAATCGCATGGAAACATGATGTACAGGTGATGATCGAAGGCCCCGGCCACGTGGCCATGCACAAGATCAAGGAAAACATGGAAGAGCAATTGAAGCACTGCCATGAAGCGCCGTTCTACACCCTCGGGCCGCTCACAACCGATATCGCACCGGGGTATGACCATATCACGTCGGCCATTGGCGCCGCGCAGATCGGCTGGTACGGCACGGCAATGCTGTGTTACGTCACGCCGAAGGAACACCTTGGCCTGCCGGACCGCAACGACGTGAAAGTGGGTGTGATCACCTACAAGCTTGCGGCTCACGCGGCAGATTTGGCCAAAGGTCACCCGGCATCGCAGCTCAGGGACGACGCGGTTTCCCGCGCGCGGTTCGAGTTCCGCTGGGAAGACCAGTTCAACCTGAGCCTCGACCCTGAAACAGCGCGTGACTATCACGACCAGACCTTGCCCAAGGAGGCGCACAAAGTGGCGCACTTCTGTTCCATGTGTGGGCCCAAATTCTGCTCGATGAAAATCACGCAGGAAGTGCGGGACTTCGCCGCCGCGAAAGAGGAAGCGGAGACCGGCATGAAACAGATGTCGGAAGAGTTCAAAAAACGCGGCGCAGACCTCTACCTGCCTGCGGAAGAGGTTGAAGCTGCGGAGTAGGTGACATTGGCGTGCCCGCGAAGGCGGGCATAGCCTACCGGACACGTCATTCTCGCCGCCATGCTTGTCATTCCGGCCCTCACTTCCGTCATTCCCGCGCAGGCGGGAATCCAGTGTAAAGGGCGAGGCACTACCAAGCCGCCCACATTTCTGGACCCCGCCTTCGAGGGCGGTGACGGTACGGGATTACAACCTTGACGAAAACACAAAGGCCGGGGCACTCGCTCCGGTCTTTTTATTTCTAACACAGATTGACTTTGGTCATGGTAGAGTGAGGGCCACCCGTGGCATTCTCTCTCAATGGCTTCTCGCATCGCTCACCTATCCGAGCAGATGGCGGGGAGTATGGTCGCAGCGGAAATCCAGCCAGAGGCAGTCATCAATAGTTCCACTGACTGTCATCAAGGAAACAAATTTAGCGCCGCGCCTGCGCCATAGTAAGGTTGTTCCCATGTCAAGACAGTCAGCCCCCGACATCCCCGCTGGCCGTCCCAAAACAGATTGGAGCCTATCATGGATGAAAAAATCAAAACTGCAGGCAAATGCCCGGTGATGCACGGCGGCAATACCGCAAGCAGCGCGTCGAACAAGGATTGGTGGCCCAACGCCCTCAATTTCGACATCCTGCACCAGCATGACGTGAAGTCGAACCCCATGGGGCCGGACTTCAACTACCGCGAAGAACTGAAAAAACTGGATGTTGATGCGCTGAAGGCAGACCTGCACGCGCTGATGACCGACAGTCAGGACTGGTGGCCGGCGGATTGGGGCCACTATGGCGGCCTGATGATCCGCATGTCGTGGCACGCGGCCGGGTCTTACCGCATGGCGGATGGCCGTGGTGGTGGCGGCAGCGGCAACCAGCGTTTTGCGCCGCTCAACAGCTGGCCCGATAACGTGAACCTTGATAAAGCCCGCCGCCTTTTGTGGCCGATCAAGAAAAAATACGGCAATAAAATCAGCTGGGCTGACCTCATCATCCTCGCGGGCACCATCGCCTATGAGAACATGGGCCTGAAAACTTACGGCTTTGCTTTTGGCCGCGAAGATATCTGGCACCCGGAGAATGACACCTATTGGGGTGCTGAAAAAGAATGGCTTGGCGCCACGCGGTATGACGGCGAAGGCGATGACCGCACAAGCCTTGAAAACCCGCTGGCCGCTGTGCAAATGGGCCTCATATACGTGAACCCCGAGGGCGTGGGCGGCAACCCTGACCCTTTGAAAACCGCGCATGACGTGCGCGAAACCTTTGCCCGCATGGCGATGGATGACGAAGAAACCGTCGCGCTGACCGCAGGCGGCCATACAGTTGGCAAAACCCACGGCAACGGTGACGCAGCAAACCTGGGGCCGGACCCTGAAGGCGCCCCGCTTGAAGATCAGGGCATGGGCTGGATCAATAAAACCACTCGCGGCATCGGTCGCAACACGGTCACCAGCGGTATTGAAGGCGCGTGGACAACCCACCCCACCAAGTTTGACGGCGGATTCTTCGACATGCTGTTCGGCCATGAGTGGGAGCTGAAAAAAAGCCCCGCAGGCGCATGGCAGTGGGAGCCGGTAGACATTGCCGAGGAAGACAAGCCCGTTGATGTTGAAGACCCCTCCATCCGCTATAACCCGATCATGACAGACGCCGACATGGCGATGATCAAAGACCCGGCCTACCGCAAGATATCTGAGCGGTTCCAGGACGACCCCGACTATTTCCGCGAAACTTTCGCCCGTGCATGGTTCAAGCTCACGCACCGCGATATGGGGCCGCGCGTGCGTTACATTGGCCCGGATGTACCGAAGGAAGACCTGATCTGGCAGGACCCGATCCCCGAAGGCCCATCGGGCTATGACGTGGCGGCGGTGAAAGCCAAAATCGCGGCAAGCGGCCTGAGCGTTGCTGAGCTTGTCAGCACCGCGTGGGACAGTGCCCGCACCTTCCGGGGCTCGGACATGCGCGGCGGTGCCAATGGGGCCCGCATCCGCCTTGCCCCCCAAAAGGACTGGGAAGGCAATGAGCCAGCCCGCCTGGCCAAAGTGCTGAAGGTGCTGGAAGGCATCGCGGCTGAGCATGGCGCCAGCGTGGCGGACGTTATCGTGCTGGCCGGTAATGTGGGCGTTGAGCAGGCAGCAAAAGCCGCTGGCCACACCGTTACCGTGCCGTTTGAGCCGGGCCGGGGTGATGCCACCGATGAGATGACTGACGCCGCATCCTTTGATGTGCTGGAGCCTATCCACGACGGTTTCCGCAACTGGCTCAAGAAAGACTATGCGGTCAGCCCTGAGGAGCTGCTACTCGACCGTGCGCAACTCATGGGCCTCACGGCGCATGAAATGACCGTGCTGATCGGCGGCATGCGCATGCTGGGCACCAACCATGGCGGCACAAAACACGGTGTGTTCACAGACCATAAAGGCGCGCTCACGAATGACTTTTTCGTGAATGTGACAGACATGGCCTACACGTGGAAACCGAAGGGCGAAAACCTCTATGAGGTGGTGGAACGCGCAACCGGCACCGTGCGGTGGACAGCCACCCGCATCGACCTTGTTATCGGCTCAAACTCTATATTGCGGGCCTATGCTGAGCTGTATGCGCAGGACGATAGCGCAGGCAAGTTTGTTGCAGACTTTGTGCGCGCCTGGACCAAGGTGATGAACGCAGACCGGTTTGATCTGGCGGCGTAAACTTAACACCCATCCTCACCTCCGCATCAGCGGGGGTGAGGATGGGGGGACCATACTACCAGCATACAACCTTTACACCGGCGTCCGCACACGTCATTGCGGCAGCCACAAACGTCACTCCCACAGCCATGCCGGTAATCCCCTCGCATACACACGTCATTCCCGCTCTCTCACCCGTCATTCCCGCGAAGGCGGGAATCCAGTGTAAAGGGCGGGCTTTCCCCAAACCCTTCTGGACCCCCGCCTTCGCGGGGGTGACGGCATGAGTAGGTTTTACACTTACACGCTTGACGAGAACGCAAAGGCCGAGGCACCATGCTCAGGTCTTTTTTATTGGGGGGCTGTATGCAGACTAGATATTTGGGTGACACGCATGATTGCATTAAATATGCGTTGTTAAGGCATTTGGTTCGAGAGACCGGTCTATCTCTTGGGGTCAATTGGTATCTGACCGATCCAGCAGAGGTCGACGCTGCAGGCAATAATCATGGAGAGAAGCGCCATCACTTGAACGGCACACGCTGGAAGACCTTGGACGCCGAGGTGTTGACCCACTTAGATCGTTTTAGTGAACCGGCTGAACGCACACTGGAAAATATACAGACGGCTGGCGTACTGCCCGAAAATAGTCAGTTTTATGGGAATGTCTTGGGAAAGGAAGATCGGGAGGCGTGGCACCTAAAGGCTTGCCAGGCTATGCGATCGTCCGAACTGGTTTTTCTTGATCCAGACAATGGGTTTCAGGTGCCATCAATGAGTAGAAGTAAAGCTCCCAAATACGCCCTGTATGAGGAATTTCAAGACTATATTAATGCAGGAAAAACAGTGGTTTCGATTCAGTTTGCGCGCCAGTGCGACCCGATTAAAAGAGCGACCATGATAAGCCAAACCCTCAGTATCATGATGTCAGACGCCGATATTTTTCCGGTCGTGCGTGGCCGGGTCGCTCCCAACATTCTTTTCTTTACCGCTTCCCTAAAGGGGCAAGGAGAGGAGACCAAGCAGGCTCTTCACAGTTTTGTAAGGCAGCACCGAGAGAAGGTCACAAATGGCACACCATTGGTAGAACTCGTGACTGGTTAGAATTATTTGATAGGTTTGATGTGGTCGTGTTCAGGTGAATGAGGATAGCAGGCCTTGACGCTCTCCCGCCCTACTGGGCATGCTGCCCGCGTTTGATATAAAAATAACACGGGAATGGTATGCCTAACCCATTGAACAGGCGCGGATTTTTATGATATCGCGCTGGTGCAATGGGTTTGGTGGCAGGCAGCTATCCAATCGCCTCAGCTGCCTCGTCCCTGAGGCCGCGCAGGCGGTTGAGCCAGCCGCTTTCGGGGCTCAGCTCAAGTGTGTTGCCCTTGGCGATGATGCCAAAATCGGGGTTGCCGTCACCGGGGGTGAGGGCAATCTCCATATTGCCGCCAAGTGATACCGTGGCTTTCACGTCCGTGACACCTTCCGGCAGCACATCAAGCGCAACGGCTTTACCGTCATAGGCCGCTTCATAGAGCAGGCGCTGTTTGGGCACCATTATTTCGCGAAGCTCCGTATAGGTTACGCCCACATCAAGGCTTGCGGGCACGTCTTCATCGATCACCCGGCCAGAGGGGTCGCGCACACAGTCGCCCGCGTTCTCAAGCTTTGCCTTCAACTGGAAGGCCTTTTCACTCACGGCATCAAGGCCTGAGAACAGCGCTTTTGCCGCTTTCCGCACCACACGGGTTTCAATCGTGCTGGTGTCGATCATCCAGCCATCTGCTGCCTCGACACCCCACACAAGATTTTCGCTTGGTGTGCAGGGTGCATTGGCGCGCTCGAACGTGCGGTTCACCGTGCGCCGTTCAACGCTGGGGGAGGGCACATGGCCATAAACCTTGAGACGCGCGGGCTCTGGTTTCATGGCTGCGATGATATCATCAGTGGACTTGTCCACCACCTCCGTGGGGCCAAAATAACCAGGGCCAGCAATCCGCGCCACATAGCGGAACGGGATGATGAAATTATTCTGGGCGAAGCCGCGTTCCTGCCCCTTGACGACGCCGACGATGCGGCCATCCTCCAGATACACCGGGCTGCCGCTTTGCCCCGATTTGAACTGCATGTTGGTGACCCACAGGTAAAGGTGCCCGCTGGGGCCGTCAAACGCGTTGATCTTGCCGTCGCCTGTCATGTAGCTGTAGCCTTCCGGGAAGCCCATGGTGTAGACGGGTGTTTGCGCGAGTGTGATGTCAGTCTGATAGGCGAAATCGGGCCGTACATGGTTGAACTTATGGCCAAAACTGCCACGCACCCTGAGGACCAGAAGGTCTTTCGTCGCATCAAGAAAATCAACTTCTGCCGGGCGCTTCTCGCTCGCATATATGTCCCCCATATGCACGGTGATGGTGAGCGTTGATGGCTCATAGTTGCCAAGGGCTTCCAGCAGATGATGGTTGGTGACCATGGTGCCAAAGCGGTCAATGAAAAAGCCGGTGGCGTGGCTTTCAACCGGCACGCCGGGGCTGAGGGTATCTTCCGCCATCAGGGCTTTGGCCACCACATAGCCCAGTGCTTTTGAGACCTGCTCATGGGTTTGCTGCACACCTTGGGCGTGAAGCGCCTGCGCTGTGCTGATCGCCAGCACAGCGGTAAGGCTCAAGGTGAGGAAAGAGTGTTTCATCTTGAGTGGCCCGGATCAGTAAGGCGCGCCATAGATGAACTGGATGCCTGCGATATCAAGCGGGCTCAACTCGCCATCGTTATTATAACGCTCGTTGCAATAGTTCATCAC
The DNA here is from genome assembly GCF_965216265.1 of Kordiimonas sp. Classification (GTDB taxonomy): domain Bacteria; phylum Pseudomonadota; class Alphaproteobacteria; order Sphingomonadales; family Kordiimonadaceae; genus Kordiimonas. The sequence goes on along the minus strand of NZ_OZ244153.1, from coordinate 328,278 downwards.
AGAATCCGGGTCATACTCGGTCAACATCACGTCACCGTCCGTGCCTTGAGGGGCAATCTGGCACTCACCTGGCGTATCCCAGCTGTTGTGTTCATGCGCAAGGCCAATGGCATGGCCAAACTCATGCACCGCGATGGAATAAATACAGGACTGACGCCTGTTTTCAGACGGTGCACAGTAGTCGCTGCCCCAGCGGCGGAAGGTGAAGTTCAAGACCATGCCGTCTTTCACGCCGTCCATATATTTGCCGAGCCCTTTCACGTGCGGGCCGTTGTGCGGGCTGCTGTCGTCAATACGGATACGAATGCCGCGGGTGCCGTCTGTGCATTGGCCCCAGCCCTTGAAGCTCAGGCCCGAGTGTGCCTGCCAGCTGTTGTCAACCGCGGCTTTTACAAGCTGACGATCAGCCTCCGCCCCGCCTTCCGGGTTTTCCCAGCACACAAAAATGGTGTTTTGCGGCCATTTCGCGGGGGTGAGGAAAAACGACTTATTGTCGATCAGCAGTTGGTTGCCTTCCTTGACGACCTTGAACGTGCGGCTAGCGGCCATCATTTCAGGTGCCATGGATTCTTTCTCCACACCGCCGCCGGGCGGCATGGCAGCATCAGGCGCAGGGGCCGTGGGGGCAGGCTCAAGCACGCCGACAATTTTGCCGCTGCCCAGCTCGCTCTCAAGGTTGGCTTTGGCGATGTCATATTTGGCTTGCGCGTTGGCAACCTTCAGCTCCGCGACGGCCTTGTTCTGGTCACAGACCGCAGCGCTCACACCGTCTGCGCAGGTTTGCGCCGCAATCAGCAGGGCCTTGGCTTCGGCCAGCGCAATCTCTGCGTCGCGTTTGGCTTGCTCAAGCCCCTGAATTTTAGCGGTTTCTTCCTTCTCGGCGGCCCTGCGGGATTCAGGCAGGATTTTCTTCGCGATCTCAGCCGCCACGTCTTCTTTCACACCGTCCAGCACCTCGGCAATAAACAGCCCGGTTTTATTGGCGGCTTCAATTTCCGTGAGGCGGGTGATAAGCCGTGCAGGGGCGTAGCCGTTCATTTTTAGATTACCCGTTTTCACGGCCCGCAAGTACGCCACGCGGGAATGATAGGGCAGGCCCACGGCGCGCACCCAGCCGGTTTCCGCGCCCGGTTTTTTACCGCTGGCAAAATCAGCTGGTGTCATCTTCTTGCCGCGCGCAACATCGCCAAACCCGAGCGCGATCAGCGCATAGCTCGAGCCGTCCTCTTCCGCTGCAGGACCTTTGATCTCATACATGAGGGTCATGCCACGCGCCTTTTTACTGGTGGTGGAATGAAGCTGGTCGACCTGCAGATACTGGCTTTTAAGCTGGAAAGCTGTTTGGTCGTTTGAATAGGCAATGCGGCCTTCATAGACGATCTTGGGTGTGCCCTTGATCTTGATTTTATTGTCCTTGAGGCGCTGGCTCACCATCTCCATCGAATTGTCTGCGCTGAAATCCACCGGGCTTGTTTTTTTGACCCTGTGTAGCTCAAACACATCATTGACTGCCGCGTCTTCAAACTCTCCCACCACGGTGGTCAGGCAGCCGAATTTTGGGTTTGGCAGGATCGGTGCAAGCCTTGGCGGCTCGGGAATCTTGACGGTTCGGGCCACATACAGATCAAATGTGTCCTTGTCGGTCAGCGTGTGGCTTTTTTCTTTCGATGCTTCGCGGATGCTTTTGGCAACGCCGCCGATCACCCATTCAAGCGCCATGGGCACAAAAATCCCTGCGAGGAAGCCCAGTACCTTGTCTTCTTCTTTCGGATCGGGTGAAAGCAAACACTTCTGCGAGATATAGGTGCGTACTTCGGTTTTTGCGTCCACCTGGGTTGTTGAAACTGTCGCCACACAACCGGCGAGCATGAGTGTTGATAGGCTCCTGAACAACATGGGTTCCCCCTTTTCATGTGTTACCAGAACTTGAAACATCGATTTTTTCGGGCAGGATGAATACTATAGGTTGTTTTTTAGGAAAATTCCACTGGTTCCTTGGGGGGCAGGCGGACACTTGTCCCATGTGGGCTTGGCAAAAGCGGGTTAGCGCCTGTATGCTGCCAACGGGGAATAAGTACTATCGTAGGGAATGTGACAAAGAGGGGAAAGCCATGGGGCAGGTAAAACATCATTCATCTGATGGCACTGAGGACAGCAAGCGTGTGGGCGTTGGCGCGGCTGTTGCCGTGGGCGCAGGGCTTGGCACCGCTCTCAGTGTGGGCCTCGCGCGTTATATGGGCGACTGGGCTACGGGCTACGCCATTGGCATGCCGGTAGGCATCGGCCTCTCGCTTTTCATCTATCTGCTTTTCACCCGCCGGAGCCAGTAGCCCAGACGGGTGAGGGTGACCTCCCACCTTTTTTAGTGCAAACGCTTAAGCCTGCTGCACCTCAGGGCTGCGGATCATCGCGGCGCCAATCCAGATAAACCAGACAATCTGGCCCAGCCCGAATATAGCACCCAGATCACCTAAACCGGGGATCGTGCTTAAAAGCCCGGCACCGCCGACAACAAGCCCAAGATAGTTGAGGAAACGCGGCAGCGCGGCGCTTCTCAAGCCCGCAATGCTGATCAGCAGCACCCAGATGCCGCCCACAATCTCATTGCCGCCACCAAGGCCGTTTTGCACGGTGCCTGTGGTCTTGAGCAACATGGCAGCTGCGTCTGCATCCGTGCTTTTCAGCGCGAGCGCGGCTTCAAGGCCCACATTGCCGAGCATGCCACTTGCAATCACCAGCGTGGCCCACACGATGCCAAAACCCGCTGCGGTGAGCGACAGGGCAGGCGTGAGCGTTTTCATGCGGTCATAAAGTGCCAGTGTCAGCACAATAAGCAGCGCGCCAAAGCCCACGTATATGATCAGGTTTTGAATGAACAGGATCGTGCTGTTGGCCTCCGCGAACGCCAGGCGGCCCATAAGGCCCCCTTCCACCGGCGTGGTAAACACGGTGAAATACAGGCTGAAGCCAAAAATATAGGCGGCCGCCTCAAGGATGGCGGCTAGCCCGCCAAATTTCTGGAATGTTTTCATCTCTCGGTTTCCTCTCACGTTATTATTGGCCCGGCGGCAGATGGATGCAGCAAAGCGTATCGCCCCAGGCATGGCAGGGTGTTATTGGCCCCTTTGGGGGCGGATATATGAGGAAACCAGTGTTTCCTCGCTCGTCGTCATCCGGCGCAGGCTCATTGTCCGGCGCTTCTATTATAGGAGAAGCTTAATACGTGAATCTTTGTTTGTCAAAACAGGGGGTTAGTGCACAAACAAGAGGTAAGCGCTGGAGAGCGTGATCCAAAGGCTCGCGAATATCTTCAACCGCCGCGCGCCCAACATCAGCGCAAAATGCCGGGCCAATGCCCCGCCCACCGTGCACCCAAGCGCGAGGAAAATCAGCATGCCCCACGGCTGCGGGTCGCTAAGGATATGGTGCCAAACGCCCGAAAGCACGCTCAGGCTGCTCGCCATCACGGCAACACCCGCGGCGGTAATAAGTGGGAAGTTGCGAATGAACAGATATAGCGCCATCAGTTCCCCCACACCGACGGAGAAAAACGCCGTCGCCACCCCGCCAATAAGCCCCAGCACGGCAAGCGCGATATAATCCACCACGCCAACCTCCAGGCGCGGCAGCGCGTTCTGGCGCGATACCAGTGTGGTAACAAGAAGCGTGAGCCCAAGGGCGATGGAAAGCGTTTTGAACCACAACAGCACAGCCTCAGGCGGTGCATCAAAGCTGGCTTGCGTGAGCAACAGCGCGGGCAGGGCCATCACCATCACAATGCCAAGAAGCCGCCAGAAGGCGCGCGGCTGCACGCCCGTATCCGCCGCCCGGTGGTCATAAATGCGGCCAAGCCAGTTAAGCGACCCCGTCGTCATGCCAAAACACTGGATGATGAAACTCATGCCCACAATCTGGGCGGCGGTAATGCTCACAAGCCCCGTGCTGCCCAGATACTCAAAGGCGGGCAGAAACACCACACCACCCCCAACCCCGGTTGCGTTGGCAATCGTCGCACCGCCCACAGCCACGAGAAACAGGAAAAAGCTGGTCATACCGTCCAACATCACACTCCAGCCAAGCCACAGGATGGTGAGAAAGCCGAGCGCGAGCATACCGGCCCCGAACATGATGAAACGCCGAACACGCACCGGCAGGCGTCTAGGGATAATATTCTGATTCAAGGAGTTAAATCCTTTTATTCATTAAGGATCACATTCTCTCTAATAAAGGAAACTAAAGGGTGAAATGGTTGGAAGTCCTCCTCTAATGCACGGTTGCAGATAAACTCGCAAACTTCGGTCTTTTTAAGCTCCCGCACTTGGCTAATTACTGCTCCTCCGGACCCGGTTTTGCTTCTTAAACTCCAAAACCGTTCTTCGTCGGAATAGATGCAGTCCAAGGTCTCGTTGGGAAAATTGTTTTCAATGCCATTTTTCAGAGGTCGGCCATCTAGTCTGTTGAACCGAAATGTGGAGATCTTACCAGTCTCTTGATGTGGCAATGAGGTCTCGTCGCAATCAAAAACAAATATACATCTACCGCTGGTTATATTGTCGTTGTTTATCAGTAGAGTGCGAAGTTTTTTGAGGCTATCGGAGCCGGTATTTTTATTATTCGCACCTACTTCCTGAACTGTTATATGTATAGCGAGTTCAGGGTCTAGTATCTCAATGGCCTTTTGAATATACTTGACATCTGTTGAGCCTTCGCAAACCAACGTCGATTTTTCTAACTGTGTTAGTCGTTTAGCTTGCTTTAATAGAATTTCTCTTTCGTCGAAAATCTTTTTTGCATGCTTCTTAATGAGAGCTGCTACGCCGAGTAGATTGTCAACGTCATCAATACTGTCTGAGGGGGTTACTCTCGACGAATAGTAGTGTTTTTCTTCCACAGCTTCGCGTGTTTGGTCAACGAACCACTTTTTTGCGTGAGGTCCTTCGAGCGCATAAAAAGCCGGTGAATGTGTGGTAAGAAAGATTTGGTTCTTCTTGCTAAAGTCATTGAGGAACTTGTCGGCCAATTCAAAAGCGCGAGTCATTTCCAGTGAGTTTTCTGGCTCTTCGTATACCCAAACAAAGGCTTTATCCGTATTCTGCCTAGCGAGAAAGTCTAGAATATAGGGAATGTGGCCTATCTGAATGCCGTCGCCTCTTTGTTTAAAACTAAGCCAAACATTATCTGATATCATAGTAGAGAAGTCGAGGTCGCCAAAGAGTATACTAAGATCGTCTGGAAAATCGATGCGGCTTTCTACGCCAATACCACTTTTGATCCGTTCCTCCATAGATTGAGTGGCTGCCGATATAACATCAGAAAATTGTCGAGAAGCAGTACGCAACTGAACATTGCTGCTTACTAATGTGTTGTGAACTAGCTTCAGATAGTGCTGGAAGATTTCACGGTCTTTAATGGCAGGAACATAGTGAAGTTGGATACGATTGAGAAACTTCGAAACGTTCGCCGATTTTAGATTTCGGGGGAAATAGGAGGTATCAGGCTCATCCCAGTACCGGTTCCACTGTTTTTTTACGGCGAACTGTTTAGGGAGAGACTGGAATTGAAATATGTTGTTGAAAGTTATTTTGACATAAATAAATGCTTGCTTGCGACTAGCTTGGGTTTCGGCAACTCGTCGAATGGCTAAGTCTTTTTCAAAGTCATAAGGAATATCAAAATCAGTCTGGTTAGAAAAAAACAAGTTTAGCGCACGAAGCACGTTAGATTTTCCAGAATCATTTCCTCCGGTAATTATGTTAATTCTTTCGCATCTATTCAACGTCACATCATGGATTGACCTAAAGTATTTAATTTCAATTTTTTCGATCAATGGAAGATTATCGTTTTTAACCATCGTGCCCCCCCCAATTCTTAACTTATGAGGTCATTTTAGTGATGCCTAGCGGCAAGTTGTCAAATGAAATACGGGGGTGAATACGCTTGAAATGGACAGTGCCCCTCTAAAACCCCTTCAGTTCCGCCTGAATATTGGCGCGGGCGCGGGCTTCGAACTTGTGGTTAAACCAGGGGCTGAGGAAAATGGCTTTGCGCTTGAGGCATGATTTAAGGAAACGCCTGCGACCCCATGCGTAGCGCCAGCCGCTTATATGGCTGAACTCCCGCCGGATATCTGCGGCGTAGCGCTTATATCGCTCCCGCTCCGCGCCCAGAATGGCCATATCGGCATCAAGAAAAAGCTGAATGTCCTTGTCCGTGCCCTTGGGGATTTTGTGGGTTTTGGTGGCGCGAATGGCGGCCATGGTTTTGGCCTGCTCATCACCTTCCATACCTAACACCGGCATGGCTTTGCCTGCCAAGCGGGCGCTGAATTCCTCGTTGTTTTTGGCGCCGGGATGATAGACCACATCATGAAACCACAAGGCGGCATGGAACCATTTATCGGTGATGTCGGCGGTTTCCGCGAGCGCGAGCAACTCGTCGATATGCTCCATGGTGTGGTAATGGCGGCCTTCCCCGCTCATGCGGGTGCACAGGTCGTTAAACACCATGATGCTGTTCTCGTTCGAGCCGAAGCTTTCACACCAGCGGTTACGGCGAATTTCTTCGGTTGTTTCGGTGCCCTCAGGGCTGGTGTTGTCTGTGTTAACCATAAGGCGAGTATGCCTGATATGCAGCATACCCGCCAGCCCTATTGGTTAATCTTGCCCGACAGGCGCGCCAACCTCCCGCATCGGTTTGATCATCAGGCTGATGGCTGCGGTAAGCGTGAGCATAAGGCCTGAGGCAAGGAAGAAGGTGGTGATGTCTACAAAGCTCAGCACCCAGCCTGCGGCAGAGGCCGAAATGGGCGCCATGCCCATAACGATGAACATGAAAAAGCTCATCACCCGGCCCATTTGTGCGGGCGGTGTGCGGGCCTGAAGCCATGAGAAAATGCGTACCTGCACAATGCCGCCAAGGAAACCAGCCGCCGCCATGATGGCCCCGCCGGAAAGCGTGGTGGTGACAAAAGCGAAAGCCGCAACACCAAGCCCGATAAGGATATCGATGGAGAGGAAGGTTTGCCCCAGCGTGCGGAAACCGAGCTTGAGCCCCGCGCCCGCAACCAGCACGCCAACAAGCACCCCGGCACCGTGGGCGGCCATGATGGTACCGAAGGAGGCGGCGCCGCCGTCCAGGTGACTTTCCGCGAATACGGGCAGGCCCACCTGCAAGGGCCCAACCACGAATATTTGAATGAGCGCCATATAGGCGAACAGCAGGCGGAGGTCACGGTCGCCCAATATATTGCGGATACCTTCCACCATGAGGCGGAGCACGTTTGCGGTGCCCGCCGGTTGCTCGGCTTTGCGCGTGTGCACCAGATGCAGCATGAAGCCGGAGACGAGGAAACTGAGGCCATCAAGCGCAAACACAAGGGCGAGGCCTGTGGCCTCTGCCGCCAGCGGGTTTGCGGCTGGTGCGCCGCTGTTCAGGCCGTCCGGCCCAAAAAGCGCGATGACAAAACCGGCAATCAGCGGGCCGATGAAAAAGGTAACCTGCCGCGAGGCCATGGTGAGGCCATTGGCCTGCGCGAGCTTTTCACGCGGCACAACAAACGGCAGGATAGACATGCCAGCGGGGTAAGCAAAGGCGCTGGCAAGCCCGATGGCAGCGGCAAGCAGGTATAGAAGCGGCAGGGTAAGCCCGCCCGTAAACACAAGGCCCGCCAGCACGCCCAGAAGCGCGGTGTTGACATATTTGGACACAAGAAGCACGCCTTTGGGGGAATAGCGGTCCACAATCGCGCCGCCCAGCAGGATGAAAATGGCACGCGGCAGGCCGACAACCGCCAGTACAAGACCAAGCGCCATGGGGTCACCCGTGAGCTTGAGCGTAAGCCACGGCAGGCCGATAAGCGTGAACTGATCCCCGATCATGGAGATGAAACCGCTGACAATAAGCCAGAAGAAGCTTTTGTTCTTCGGGCTTGGCTGGGGGGCGGGTTCTGTACCGGCAGAATTTGGGCGTGCGTCGCCCTTGGCTGTGGGGTGCTCTGTCATTCTATCCTCGTTTTTATCATGTGCTGGCGGTTTTATTTTTGTGGCCAACGAGGCAGAACACGCCAGCCTTCGCCTCTATTTGCAAGCAAAAATTGCGTGGCTGCGCAATTTTATTGCGCAGCAGAACAGAAATACTGACTTTAAAGTCACATACTCAATGCCTAAATGGGAGAGGAGTGCGAGGATCAAAGAGGAGGAAAGCCAGTGTCAGACCACGGCTTTAAGGGGCAGTCTGCTGCCGATTATCATCTGGCCCAATTGAATGTGGGCAAAATTTTATATCCTCAGGATAGTGAAGAGATGGCGGGTTTCATCAATGCGCTTGATGAGATCAACGCGCTTGCGGAAGCGTCGCCCGGATTTGTATGGCGGCATCAGGACGAGACCGGCAGCGCCATGAGCTACACCATGTTTGAGGATACGCTGACCAATATGTCGGTGTGGGAAAACAGGGAAAGCCTGTTTGATTATGTGTACAAATCAGCCCACACGCATTATCTGGCCCGCCGGAAAGAATGGTTTGAAATGCCGACGGAGATGCACATGGTGCTGTGGTGGGTGCCAAAGGGGCATTTGCCATCGCTTGAGGAAGCGGAAGAGCGGCTTTTGTATTTGCGGGAGCATGGCCCGACACCGATGGCTTTCACCTTCAAGCGTGCGTTTGATTTTGATGGTGAACCTTTGCCGCCAGCGGGGGTGATGGCAAAGGCCTGACCAGCGATTTGAGGGTGTGGCGCAGGTGCCCGAATGTGTGGCGCCACACCTTTTTTTAACGGGTGAGCGCGGTTTTATACAGGTAATTCAGCTGCTTGCAGCACTCTGTTCTCACAAAATTCGCGCCACACCTCTGCCGCAAAAACCGTCACACTTTCGCCACGCCTGTGGCGCTCTGGTAAACGCTGGTTTGTAAACGTCAGATAGTAAACGAAAGCCCACAATCTTCACGGCATTATTACTTGCTTGTGGCGGTGTGCCTCATAGGGTGGTTGGTACAGCTAATTTCCTATCAGGAGTGGGGATTGATGAAAACGCATTTGAAATATACAGCGGCGGCACTTGCGCTAAGCCTTGGATTTACAGGGCTTTCCGGTGCTGTGACGGCCGAGCATCACGGCAAGGCAGCCATTGAAGCGGCAGTGATGAGCGCCGAGCGCACGGAGGAAGAAAAAGCCCGTGACGCAGACCGCAAACCGGCGGAAGTGCTTGCTTTTGCAGGGCTTGAGCCGGGCATGGTGGTGCTCGATATCAATTCGGGCGGCGGGTATTATACAGAAATTCTGGCCCGTGCTGTGGGTGATGACGGCATGGTTTATGCCCACAACGGCCCGGTTTACTGGGCTTTTGTGAAAGACAGCATTGGCAAGCGCTATGAAGACCGGCTCGGCAATGTTGAGCTTATTCATGGGGATAGCGAAGCCGTTGACCTGGATGAAGGGAGCGTTGATCTGGCGATCATGGTGCTGGCGTATCATGACTATTATTTCCAGCATGAGGCACGGTCAACCCCGCAGGCAGATGTGCCAGCGGCGCTGGCATCAATCCATAAGGCATTGAAACCAAGTGGTAAAATTCTGATCATCGACCATGTTGGCCCGGCGGGCGCAGACGCGGAAGCAATGAACAAGCTGCACCGTATTGACCCGGCACTGGTGAAAAAACAGATGATGGAAGCGGGCTTCACGCTGGCGTCTGAAAGTGATCTGCTCGCGAACCCTGACGATGACATGAGCACGGGCCCGTTTGCGCCTGAGATCCGCGGCAAGACGGACCGTTTCATCCATCTTTACACAAAAGGCATGTAAGCGCGGGCGCTTAATGCTTTGAAATATAACGGGAAAGGCGCTCAGTTTGGGCGCCTTTTTTTTGCTAACGCGGGGTTGGAGCGCGGCCTATAGCGGGCAGAGCATATAGCTGGCGGTGCCGTCGTATGACGCCAGCTTTTTGGTGAGCTTCTCGCTGGTGTGATGCTCAAAGCCGTGTTTCTGCCAGAAGGGTTCGGTGCCATTAACCGCCACGATGCTGAGGCGGCGGTAGCCCGCAAGTTTTCCCTGTTCTTTTATAAGCTTAAGCGCGTTTCCTGAAGCGCCTGTGCCGCGCGCCTTGGGGCTCAGGGCAATATCATGGATATGTAGCGTGTCTGTGCTTTCAGGTGCGGTGCCGATCAGGGCATTCAGGGCAGGCGGTGTTTCAAATTCCGCAGGATGCACAAGGGTATAGCCCAAAATCTCATCCTCTGCCTGCAGCACAAAACAGCCTTCAGGGAAGAAAGTGGGTCGCTCCATGATCACGTCATCATCCTCCGGGTGGTCAATATGGATATCGGCGGCGAGGGTGATCACCGCACGCATGTCGTCTGCTGTCATTTGGCGCCAGAACATAGTTAACTACCTGTATTTCAAGCCTGAATCAGCCCATGTCAGGGGCAGGGGAAGGTGATGTCATCATCGATGCGGTTAAGCTCCTTGAGGAGTTTCGGCTCTAGCTTGACCTTGGCTGCACCCAGTAGTTCGTCCAGCTGCTCAAGGCTTGTCGCGCCAATAACCGCAGATGTTACAAAGGGTTGAGCCAAAACAAAGGCGATGGCAAGCTCCGCGCCCGACAGGCCGTATTCTCTGGCCAGCGCCACATATCGCTCTGTCGCCGCCATGGCCTTGCCGGTGCCGTAGCGCGGGAATTTGTCGCCCCAGCGGGTCATGCGCGCCCCTACAGGCTTGTTATCATTGAGGTATTTACCCGAAAGCACGCCAAATGCCAGCGGTGAGTGCGCGAGCAGGCCAACCTGTTCCCGCATGCCGATTTCGGCCAGCCCCACCTCATAGCTGCGGTTCAGCAAGCTATAGGGGTTTTGGGTGCTGACGATGCGCGGCAGCCCCATGTTTTCCGCCAGTTTCAGCGCGTGGTTGACGCCCCACGCGGTCTCGTTCGACAGCCCCACAGCCCGTATTTTGCCTGCATCCACCAGCTCCTTGAGCGCGGAAAGCGTCTCTTCAAGCGGGGTATCGTCAAGCTCCGGCTTGTGCTGGTAGCGGAGGTGGCCAAAGAAGTTGGTATGGCGCGCGGGCCAGTGCAGCTGGTAAAGGTCGATATAGTCGGTTTTTAACCGCCTCAGGCTCGCCTCACACGCCTCTATAACGGACGTTTTATCGGGTTTTGTCACACCCCCATGAAGGTGCGGGCGCATATAGCTTAAGTCCCGCCCCACACTCGCAACCTTCGTCGCGAGTATAACTTCTTGGCGTCGCTTGGTTTTTTCAAACCATGAGCCGATAATTTCTTCCGTGCGGCCGTAGGTTTCTGCGCGCGTTGGCACCGCATACATCTCGGCTGTATCAATAAAGTTTACACCCGCCGCCGCCGCACGTTCAATCTGCGCATGCCCTTCCGCTTCCGTGTTTTGCTCACCCCAGGTCATGGACCCTAGGCAGATTTCGGAAACAGAAATATCGGTATTGCCCAGAGTGCGATACTGCATTCGGGTGTGCTCCTGACCTTTGGAAAAGGTTCTGATTACGCGGCTTTAACGCCCTTGTCGGCAAAAAGTTGCTGCAGCTCGCCGCTCTCGAACATCTCGCGGATGATATCGCAACCACCAACAAATTCACCCTTCACATAAAGCTGGGGAATGGTTGGCCAATCGGAGAAAGACTTGATGCCTTCGCGCAGGTCGTAATCTTCCAGCACATTATAGCTCTCATAAGGAGCGCCGATATGGTTCAGCACCTGCGCGACAACGCTTGAGAAACCACACTGCGGGAAGATTGGTGTGCCCTTCATAAAGAGCACCACGTCATCTTTACCGACAATTTCCTGAATACGGTCATGGACCGAATTTTCACTCATCACGTATATCCTTTTGTTTAGGCCTTAGCGCTACAGATAAGGCGCTCAAGGCTTCATGCCAAGGGGATCACGCAAATTGTGACCCGTATTGGCGGTTGTTCGTCTGTGCGCGGCTATTCCGGCACACTTGTCTGAAGCGCAAGCGCGTGAAGCTCGCCGCCCATGCGGCCCTTGAGGCTTTTGTACACAAGCTGGTGCTGTTGCACGCGAGACAGGCCCCGAAAGCCTTCAAACACAACATGGGCCGCGTAGTGATCACCGTCACCGCGCAAATCTTCGATCCTGACATTTGCGCCAGGAAGGTCTTCCTTGATCAGCCGCTCAATCTCATCTGCCACCATGGCCATATTTATTCCCCTCAAAACAGGTCTTTAAGCGTGTTCTTCAATTTCATGGCTGCATTATAGCAGGCCAGCATTGCGATAGTCACCTTTTGCTTTGCCTACTTCATACCGGCGTCACAATTAGCTGGCAATCTCTGTCTCGGCATTAACCTAAAGTTTTTCTAGGTGCATATGCTCCGGTGTAGCGCTAGGGTGCTGCATTGTGTATGTGTATAGAGTACATTTTAAGCGGCCTTTGCGCTGCGGGGGTCGGTTGAGGTTTGGATGCTGGTTTTATTCGCCAGATGCCTGACCGAAATTTTGAAGGGAGCCGCTGAAAATTTTCCAGCGTTTTTCCAATTTTATCTCGATCTGAGCCGGCGATGTTATCGTCGGCTCAATTCGTTTAAGAGAGTTTATTGTTGACGGCTAACGGGGCAATTGCTCTCCTGTCGGATATGGAAGGACGTTTCTCTATGTCTGACGCTAAATGTCTAATTGTCACAACACATTACAAGCCTTTGGTTGGTGGTGCGCAAGCCGTCTATGACGCTCTCGCGGATAAGGCGCCGGGCAATTTTGGTGTACTCACTGGCAAGCGAGATTTTGTCAGACGCAATGAAGTCTCGTCGTGGCAGGCGTTTGACGAGAGCGCCAAATACCCCATAACTCGGATAGAACGCCTACGCCCGGATATGTTGGGAGACAAACCGAACATAGCCTCTCGGCTGTCGAGCCACTTTTCAGCGCGAAAAATACGGCATGAAGTGCTGGACGCTGTGGTGAAATCCTACAAGGAAGGCGGGTACAATATTGTCTGTATTGGTGCACTTGATGCGCTTGGCTGGCTTGTTGAAGCCCTACAGGAAGCGCTTGGGATAAAGGTCATTCTTTACACCCACGGCGAAGAAATTTCGCAGACAGCCTATAACGAGCGGGCGGAGAAGGCGCGGGAGCGCTATTTGAGCCAGGCTGATGGCGTGATTGCGGTGTCGAGTTTTACCTCCGCGTTAATTGAGAAAAAATACGGGGTGCCCAAGGATAAGATCAAATGCCTTGGCAATGGTGTGAACCTTGAGAAGTTTCGTGCGCGCCCTACTGAAAATGTGCGGGTCCCGCTTGGCCTGAGCGCAGGGCCGCTGGTGCTTTCTGTTGGACGCCTTGTCGAGCGTAAGGGTTTTGACCAATTGCTGCGAGCATGGCCGAACGTTCTCACCGTCGTGCCTGAAGCGCAGCTTGCAATCGTGGGCTCAGGTCCGCAGGAAGACGAGCTTGTGGCAATTATTGATGAGCTTGGCATATCGAAGTCTGTACAGCTTCTCGGGCATGTGTCGGACGGCCAATTGCCGTCGCTTTATGCAAGCGCAGATGTTTTCGCCATGCCAAACCGCACGTTGCCGGATGGTGACACTGAAGGGTTCGGCCTCGTGTTTCTGGAAGCGGCGGCGGCGGGCACGCCTTCAATCGCGGGCAGGGCTGGTGGTGCAGTTGATGCTGTGCTGGACGGTAAAACCGGCCTTCTGGTGGATGGCACCGATATAGGTGCCATTTCGTTTGCTGTGACGGAGTTTTTAACCAATGAAGTGCGGTGCGGCGAGATGGCAGATGCCGCGCGGGCGCATGCGCTGACCCAAGGATGGGAAGATAAAGCAAGTGAGCTGATTGCCTATATGAACGGCCTGCTAGATGGCGTTGAACATAATGCAGATGAAGGGACACCATGAGCGAAGGCGTGTGGCATCAGCTGGAAACTGAAACAAAAAAAATAGTACCAGTACAATTGTTTAAGGCTGAGGGTGCGCACCAGGCAACGCTTCTGATGTTACCCGCACTTGGTATCGCAGCCCGTTTTTACCGGCGCTTGGCGGCTGGTTTGGCCGCGCAAGGTATACAGACCATAGTTTTTGAACAGCGCGGCCACGGGGAAAGCCCATACCGCGCAAAACGGGGCGCTAAATTCGGGTTTGATGCTTTTCTGGAAGAAGATATCCCGGCGGCACTAGCCTTTGCCAAACAGCTGGCAGAGAATACTCCGCTCTATCTTGGCGGGCACAGTCTTGGTGGGCATTTTAGCTCGATTATCGCGGGACGGCATCCTGACGGCATCGAGGGTGTGGTGCAAATTGCTTGCGGCTTCCCTTACCATGGCCTTTATGCGGGGCCTCCCGCTAAAAAAATCCGTACTCTGTGCCGTCTTTTGCCACCCGTATGTTTTTTGCTGGGATATTTCCCGGGTCAAAAAATTGGCTTTGGCGGGCGGGAGTATCGCCAACTAATGCTCGACTGGCGAGACTGGGCGCTGGGCGGCCGATATGACTATGGCAAACACACAAATATTGAGGGTGAGATCGCTTTGTTTGGCGGGCGTGTTTTATCTATCAGTTTTGAGAAAGATTTCTTCGCAAGTGACGAGGCAACCGAATATAGTCGGACCCGGCTCAAAGGGGCAGACCAAACTGCGTTGAAGCTGGGGCGGTTGGAACAAGGCGAACATCTTGGGCACTTTGACTGGGCACGCAAGCCGGACGGGGTGGTTGAAACCGTATCAGAATGGCTGAAAACATAGCGTTCTGAGCGGATAAAGGATTGGGTAGGGGCATCCATGATAAAGCTGAACCACCGGAGATTAATGGCTGCTGCTGCGGCCACGCTTGCCTTGCTTGAGCTTGGTCTTCTTGAAATCAAGTTTCAGATAATGAGCGGAGGAGGGTTCCTGCAGTCCGCGCCGCTTGTAAGCCTATCCAGCCGCGTGGTCTTTGCCCTGTATTTTCTCACAAGCTTTATTGCACTCTTTTGGGGCTGGGCCAAACTGTACCGGGCTGTGGCGTTGCGTATAGGGCAATCCCCGCTGCGCGCTGACTTCACTTCAGGCACTTTGTTTGTTGCTTGTTACGGGCTTTCGCTGCTGCTGACATTCCAGCTTCACAAATACCTGGCAGACCATGTTGATGCGACGGTCGTACGCGCTATAGCTGGCGATAGCTTGCAGACAGCAGTTGCTTATGCCAGCGATGAGCTTGTCTTGCTGCTTTTGCCCGTGTTGTTGGTGCTCGCCCTTTTTGTGTGGCTCTATCGCCGGGTGGAAGTGAGCTTCAGGAAGCCACGAAGATCGTCAAAATGGCCACTTGTTGGCTTCGTTGCTTTCCTTGTGGCATTTGTGGGGCTGGAAGCGTCAAGTAACTGGCCGTTGAAGCTCAACCTGTCTCGGTCTCTTTCCTATGGTGCAGTGCGGACCGTTGCACACATCATTGTTGATGTAGATGGCGACGGCAGCTCATTTTTCACCACACCAGAAGACCCAGCGCCTTTCAATAGCGCCATTCATTGGGGCGCTGTGGATATCCCGGCCAACGGTGTAGATGAGAATGGTCTTGGCGGCGATTTGCCCAGTGGCACGCTGGATAACACGCTAGTTGATAGTCGTGCGTTGCCTGTGCCCTACAAACATCTTGTTGTTATCGTCGGCGAAAGCACGCGCGCGGATGTGATCGGGAAAACGCTGGACGGTAAATTGGTGGCGCCTAACCTGACCAATCTGGCGGCTGAGGGCTCAAGCCTGCAGCGGGCCTATAGCCACTCGGGTTTCACATATAACAGCTTGTTGACGCTGTTTTCAGGTCGCTTCACTTATCAGGAAGGGACTCCAAGCCTGTTTGATAAGGCCAAGGCGGCCGGCATGCAGATATCAGTGATATCAGGGCAGGACGAGACGTGGGGCGGCCTTGATACTGAGCTGAATACCCGAAAAAATGCAGATTTCTTCTATGACCCGCAGGAAGATCCGGAAAAGCGGGTTTTCCCCTCCAAGCTACCATCAAGCATCAAGCTGGCGGGCGAAACCCTGGTTGAAGCGTTTGACCGGCGACTTCAGGGGCTGGATTGGTCGACGCGACAGCTTTTCTATGTGAATTTGCAGGCAGGCCATTTCCCATACAGCCACAAGCTTATGCGGCCAAGGTTTGTTGATGAAGCAATCCCGAGAGGCGAGATCGGGCCTGATAACACCCGGTGGCTTCGCGATACCTACTGGAACTCAATGTCTTATATGGACCAGAATGTGGGCAAGCTTATTGCGGGCTTGAAGCAAGCTGGCGTGTGGGATGAAACACTGGTTATATTCCTAGGGGACCACGGTGAATCCCTGTTCCATGACGGCAGCCTTGGCCATGGGCAAAGCATTAACGATCAACAGTTGCGCATTCCTGTTGTTATGTCTGCTATGGGGATGAATTTTGTCGCCCCCGTTGGTTTGTCAGATGTATCGGGCTGGTTATTCAGCTTTGTTGAAAACCCGGAGCAGGCCTTTGAAAAACGCGGGAAATGTGTGTTGATGTACACGGGTTTCTTTTATGGACCAGCGCAATTGGGGCAGGCCTGTACGGAGCGTGAAGGGTTGGATGTATACACCGTCAGGCAAAAGGCCTTCATCTCTCAGTCGGGCGCGAGCGAAGAGGCCAAGCTTGAGCTGATCCATAACTGGGAACGGAACCTCTATAAAATGGCCCAGCCAACTGAACTCAAACCGCTGCAGGAATAGCGGCACAGGGTATTTTATTGCCGCCGATAGCAACAGCCCTAGATCACACCGTGAAACAATAATCAGGAGATGATTTCATGGCAGGCAGTATCGACCCCGAACGCGAACAATTTGAGGCATTTAAAATCCTGCCACGGGATACACCGATCAACATGATCAACCTCGTCAAACTGCGCGCCGAAGCCCAGTACGAGGATGGCACCAAGGCCTCAGGAGCTGAGGCCTATGCTACGTACGGCAAGACAAGTGGCCCCATCTTCAAGCGTGTTGGTGGTACGATCATCTGGCGCGGCGAGCCAAAGCTGGTGCTGATAGGCCCTTCTGATGAAGCATGGGATCTGGCTTTTATCGCACGCTACCCAAACGCAGGCGCTTTCATGGAAATGGTGACAGACCCGGAATACCGCAAGGCGGTAAAACACCGGCAGGCTGCGGTGCTAGATAGTCGCCTGATCCGCTGTGAAGAGGTGCGCGGCACAAATACAGAGTTCGGCTAGGAGTAGACAAAAAGGCGCCCGGGGGATGGGCGCCTTCTCAGGATGCTTCTTCGGTTAATAGGCTACCGCGTTATTACCCGGCCATTACCAGAACGTCTTCATAGGTTTTGCCATCCAGTTTATCGCCGAGCTTGTTGTAAACAGATTCCGCCAGCGTCTTGTCGACAGTCAGCGCTCTTCCGTCTGCACCAGCCATCGCGGCGGTTTGCTCGCCCGACAGTTTGGTCAGCGCTTTTGTAAGCTTCATACGGTCTTCTTCCGCAAGAGACGCCTTCATGAAAGCGAGGCTTGTCTTAAACTCTTCAAAGCTCTTGGTTTCAAGCGTTACAGTGGGTGCGTTTTCAGCCATATCGGTCGTAGCTGCGCCGTTAGCCTCCGTGTTTTCTGTTGTGCTGCTCATGTCGCCCTCACATGCGCCAAGCGCCAAACACGCGCCAATTGTGGTGACTTTGATCCAAGTGTTCATTTTGCTCTCCCTTGATCGGCAATGCCGAACGTCGTGTATCTGATAGGCACTATTAGGCCTTCGAGCAGATCAGAAGGAAATACGGATTGGCATAGGGGCGCATAAGAGCTTCATAAAAACGGTTAGAGCGATAGTGCGCTCACTAGCTCAATGTTGCACAAACCACTTGAGGCCCCGATCGCCGTTGGTCGCAAAAATGGCCTGCCAGGGTGTATCAAGAAGCTCTACCCGTGCGGGGTCGACCGATGGTCTCTGCCCTGAAACGCTTGGGATTTGAGCGAATACCTCGCCCTGCAGTACGGTAAGGAAGCCTGCGTCGATAACATGTTGCACCCTTGTGCCCGCCCAGTAAATGCGCACAGGTTTTCCTTCACTTATGGCTGTGATCAGCGCGGTTTTGGAGCCATTGAGGGCGTTGCCATCCTTGTCATGCTCAAAAGCGAGGTGCCAACCGGAAGGCGAGGCGTTTGGTGTTGCCCCGGCTGTGAAGGATGCGGCCATCATAGCGCCGAGAAGCGCGGATGAAAGTGCGATAAGAAGTGATTTCATGATTAGATCCCGCTGTTGTGATTTCTTGTAAAGCGGGGAAAATGTGGCATGACGGTCGTGCGCTGATAAATCACAATACCGTTAGACCGTTGAGGCGCGGAGCATTCGGGCCGCTGGCGCCTCAACGTATCGCATGCAAGTTCTAGTTCGCCATGGCGAGCACATCTTCAAACGTGGCGCCGTGCAGGTCGTCGCCCAGCTTTTCATAGAGAACATCGGCGATCGATTTACCGTCACCCATGTTTTTGGCCATGTTGGTCGCATTGTCCATCATGCTTTCACCGCCTTCACCACTGGCTTTTTTCGCGAGAGTTGCAAGCGCCGAGGACAGCTGTGCTGTTTTCTCTTCATCCAGCGATGCTTTCATGCTCGCGAGGCTTTCCTTGAAAGCATCAAGCGAAGAAGCGTCCAGTTTCAAAGCCTCCGCCACCTCGGTCATGGCTTCCGTGGCTGTGTCCATGCTGCTCTCGCTGGGCGTTTGTACTTCTGCCGCCATGTCGTCGGCTTTTTTCTTGTCGCCTTCATTATCACCGCAGGCGGAAAGCGCAAAGGCTGCCGCTACGGCTGTTATTCTGATCAGTGTGTTCATTGTATCGTCTCCCAATGTTTTTGGCCCTCACAGGGCGCTACTCAAGACAGATACTGCACTATGGTTGTATCATATTTGTGGCTAAGGCGGGAAGCGCATAAGCAGATTATGGTTTTGACCGCAATAATTTATGCGCCTAAGCTCAAGGTTCATGAAGGGGAGGGATTATCATGAAAATGACACTAAGCCGTGCAGGCCTCATCACCGCCATTGGTTCTATTCTGGCCATTGTGGGCCTTTATTCGCCAACACTCGATATTGCGGGTATGGGCACCGTAAGTTATGCGGATGTCGCGGAAACCGACGCTTATATCATCACAGCCCTTGTGGCCGTTGCGGTCATCGTGCTTCTGGCAGGCAAAGCGAAGCTCGCGCTGCCCTCAGCCGCAGCGGCCTGGTTGGTGCTTTTGTGGCCCGTGCTCAAGAATATGGGTGGCGGCGATGACGGCGGCCTTGTTGGCGATATCAAGGATATGGTCTCGAACCCCGCACAGGAAGCGGCAGAGCAGTTAACGGAAAAGCTTTTCACCAATGTACTTGACCTTGAGTGGGGCGGCTTCGCCTTCCTCATTGGTATGCTTTTGCTGCTGTTCGGCAGCCTGGTGGTGTTCGTGAAGCGTTAAAGTCTAGACTTTGGAATGCCAATCTCATTGGAAAAGTGTTGGATTTGTGGTGTCGAAGGAACTTCGCGCGAACACCTCACAAAGGCCTCTGACTTGAAAAGTTTGCGGTTTCAAGCAACTCAATTAGCACCGATGTACTATCACACAAAGGCCCAGAAAAATGTCCCAATTAAAAGTGGGAACTCTGATCGTTTAAAAAGCCGTAAGAAGTCTCTGTGTTCTCGTTGCAATGGAGCTACTACTCAACCTTTTGATAGAGCTTGGGAAAAACTTCAGGAAATGTTGTCCACTGTAGTTGCTCAGCAGCCATTACCTAGCTTCATATCGGTAAAATCAGCTTTTGGCAGTATTCTTAAAAGACAGAGAGTCGCGGTTCAACTCTTCTTCCTCAAGCATTTGGTGATTAGGTTAATTGATGAGGACAAATACGATGGTCTGGACATTAAATTGGCTCGACAGTGTATTAGGGATTTTAAGGCCCATCCAAGCCTATATTTGAGGTTTGGTTACCGAATGCAGTATCATAATTCTATTGGACTTAGCGAAATAGAGGAGACGTACGACAAAGTCGACAAGGCTATCGCAAGGCTCATGTATGATTACCGAGTTGGTAGAGTAGCTGTCAGGGTAATCTACCTCAGTCACCCAAAACTCAGCCCCTTTTATGACCGGACAATGTGGCATCCAACCAATATAACCCAACGTATATATATACAACAATTTAGATACTAAAAAGGCGCCGGGTGAGGCGCCTTTTGTGTTTCTAGCTTTTACTGAGCTGATTAGCTGGCTTTGGCCATGAAGGTTGGGAACCAGCCCTCAAACGCGTCGGTCAGCGCTTTCAGCTCAAGCTTTACGGCACCATCATTCACATCCAGGCTATCGCCGCCTGTGGTGCCCAGCACCGTCACCGGAATGCCTGCATCCATAGCTTCCTTGCGGATTTCCTCAGCCGTATCAGCGTCCGTGGCCACAAGGTAACGGGCCTGAGTTTCCGAGAAGAGGGCAACGTGCAGTGGCAGATCATCCCCCACCGTTACAGTCGCGCCCACACGGCCAGAGATTGCCATATCCGCCAGTGCGGCGATCAGGCCGCCATCCGAGAGGTCGTGACAGGTGGAAACCTGCCCGTTCTCAATGAGGGCGCGCACAAAGTCACCGTTGCGGCGCTCAACGCCGAGGTCAACATGCGGCGGCGCGCCTTTGTCTTCACCAAGGATTTGGCGCTGATAAAGGCTTGCGCCCAGCTCGTCTTTGGTTTCACCGATCAGGACAATGGTTTGGCCCTCACCCTTGAAAGCAACAGTTGCCATGCGCTCAGCGTCCTGCATCACACCCACACCGCCAATGGCTGGTGTTGGCAGGATGCCCGAGCCGTTGGTCTCATTGTAGAGCGAGACGTTGCCGGATACGATCGGGTAATCAAGCGCCAGACAGGCTTCGCCCATGCCCTCAAGGCAGCCAACAAACTGGCCCATGATGTCCTTGCGCTCCGGGTTGCCGAAGTTCAGGCAATTGGTGATAGCAAGCGGCAACGCGCCAACAGCTGTGATGTTGCGCCATGTCTCCGCCACGGCCTGACGGCCACCCTCAACCGGGTCAGCATAACAATAGCGCGGCGTTACATCGGTTGAGATCGCAAGGGCCTTTTGGGTGCCGTGCACGCGCACAACAGCCGCATCACCACCGGGGCGCTGGATGGTATCACCCATCACCATGTGATCATACTGTTCCCATATCCAGCGGCGGGAGCACAGGTTTGGCCCGCCAACAAGGTCCAGCACCGCTTTGCCAAGATCAGCCGGTGCGGCGACAGAAGCAGCCTCACGCTTTGGCGTGTACTCATAAGGGCGCTCATACTCTGGCGCGTCTTCAACAAGGCTGTTGATCGGCATATCGCCCACCACTTCGCCTTTGAACTTCAGCGTCAGGTTACCTGTATCTGTGATATGGCCGATGACAGCGAAATCAAGCTCCCACTTCTCGAAGATTTTTTTTGCCATGTCTTCGCGGCCCGGCTTAAGGACCATGAGCATGCGCTCCTGAGACTCTGAGAGCATCATCTCATAAGGCAGCATATTGGCTTCGCGCTGCGGCACGTTATCGAGATCAAGCTCAAAACCAACACCGCCTTTGGACGCCATCTCAACGCTTGAGGACGTCAGCCCTGCCGCCCCCATGTCCTGAATGGCGATAATGGCGTCTGTTGCCATCAGCTCAAGGCAGGCTTCAATAAGCAGTTTTTCAGTGAAAGGGTCACCAACCTGAACCGTGGGGCGCTTTTCTTCACTGTCTTCCGTAAACTCGGCTGATGCCATGGTGGCACCGTGGATGCCGTCGCGGCCCGTTTTTGAGCCCACGTAAACCACTGGGTTACCAACACCGGCCGCCGCGCAGTAGAAGATTTTATCTGCGTCTGCGAGGCCAACCGTCATGGCGTTTACAAGGATATTGCCGTTGTAGGATGGGTCGAAATTGGTCTCGCCGCCCACGGTGGGCACACCCACGCAGTTGCCGTAGCCGCCAATGCCTTCAACCACACCAGCCACAAGGTGGCGTGTCTTCGGATGACTTGGCTCACCAAAACGCAGCGCGTTCATGTTTGCGACTGGACGCGCGCCCATAGTGAATACGTCACGCAAAATGCCGCCTACGCCTGTGGCTGCGCCCTGGTATGGCTCAATGTAAGACGGGTGATTGTGGCTTTCCATCTTGAAGATGGCAGCCTGACCGTCGCCAATATCAATCACACCGGCATTTTCGCCCGGACCCTGGATAACCCAAGGGGCCTTGGTTGGCAGTTTCTTGAGGTGGAAGCGCGAAGATTTGTAGGAGCAGTGCTCAGACCACATCACGCTATAGATGCCAAGCTCGGTATAGTTTGGCTCACGCCCCATGGCGCTTTTGATGCGCGCATATTCTTCCTCGTTCAGGCCATGTTCCTTCACGAGTTCAGGGGTGATTTTAATCTCGTTACCGTTGTTCATTTATCTCGCCCCTTAGCCTAGCCGGTTCATCACGGATTCGAACATCTTGCGGCCGTCAGAGCCACCAAGCGCGGGTTCGATCATGCGTTCAGGGTGTGGCATCATACCAAGCACGTTGCCCTTGCTGTTGAGAATGCCTGCGATGCGGCGCTGCGCTCCGTTGATATCCTCAGCGTATTTGAAAGCAACCTGGCCTTCGCCTTCAAGGCGGTCCAGCGTTTCATCATCAGCGAAATAGTTGCCATCGTGGTGGGCGACGGGAATGATGATTTCTTCGCCGGCCTTGTAGGCGTTCGTGAACATGCTATCGCCGTTCTCGACCGTCATCTTCACGTCCTTGCACACAAAATGCAGGCCCGCGTTGCGCATCAGCGCGCCGGGCAGGAGGCCACATTCGGTGAGGATCTGGAAGCCGTTGCACACCCCGAAGGTTGGTACACCGCTTTCAGCCCGTTTCACGACTTCTTTCATCACGTGGCTGCGCGCGCTCATGGCGCCACAACGCAGGTAATCACCGTAAGAAAAACCGCCGGGCAGGGCGATAAAGTCAACGGCGGCGAAGTCATATTCCTGATGCCAGACCATAAGTGGTTTCTGCCCTGTGATCTTCTCAAGGGCGACGGCTATATCCCGGTCACAGTTTGAGCCGGGAAAAACAATCACTGCGGATTTCATGATTTTTACTCCAGCTCGATGGAGTAGTTTTCGATCACTGTGTTCGCCAGCAGTTTGCGGCACATCTCGTCAACGGATGCCTCTGCTTTCGCGCGATCAGTCTCGCTCAGGTCCAGCTCGATATATTTGCCTTGGCGGGCTTCATCTACACCGCCAAATCCCATATTGGAGAGGGCATGCTCAATGGCTTTGCCTTGGGGGTCCAGAACGCCGTTTTTGAGGGTTACGTGGATGCGGGCTTTCATGGGGCTCACTTTCTTCTCAAGTCAATTTCGCCTGAAAGGCTGTCTGAAATAAAAACAGACCAGAAGTATTACTTCTGGCCCTTGTTTTTATGGTCTGCAATTTCGGTGATGTCGGCACTCGGCAGGATGCCGAGACGGCGCGCGACTTCCTGATAGGCTTCCATCTCGCCACCAAGGTCACGCCGGAAGCGGTCCTTGTCCATCTTCTCGCCGGTTTCCATGTCCCACAGGCGGCAGCCGTCTGGGCTGATCTCATCTGCGAGAATGGTCAGGCATTCTTCGCCTTCATAGAGGCGGCCGAATTCCAGCTTGAAGTCAACCAGTTTGATACCGATGCCAGCAAACAGACCGGAGAGGAAATCATTGATGCGGAACGCATAATGGGTCATTTCCTCAAGTTCTAGTTCGTTCGCCCAGCCGAATGTCAGCACATGCTCTTCCGCGATCAGCGGGTCGCCAAGCTCGTCTGACTTGTAGCAAAACTCGATCAGCGGGCGGGGCAGGTGTGTGCCTTCTTCGATACCCAAACGGGTTGAAAGGCTGCCTGCCGCGATGTTGCGGACGATAACCTCAACCGGGATGATCTCAACCGCTTTAACGAGTTGTTCCCGCATGGAAAGGCGCTCGATAAAATGGTTGGGGATGCCGATATCGGTGAGGGCGGTGAAAATATACTCAGAGATATGGTTGTTCACCACGCCTTTGCCTTGAAGAGTACCTTTCTTCTGGGCATTGAAAGCCGTAGCGTCATCTTTGAAGTATTGAATGATAGTTCCTGGCTCGGGCCCTTCGAAAAGTACTTTGGCCTTGCCTTCATAAAGCTTGTTGCGGCGGGACATATATTGCCTCTTCCTCAGCTTGAGGGATGTCAGTGGGTTGCGCGGGCGCGAACATAACCGAGAAGGTCTCTCTCGACAATCTTTCTGTAATAATTTGCAATAAGTTTTGTTTACGCTATGGAAATGAGCAACCAAATTACCTTTATCTAAGGGTGTAGTGTGATATTTTACCGGATCTCGGGTGAGACTCGGACAGGAGGATGTAAAGTCATGACAACTTTTGACGGCCGCGAAAAAGCGTTTGAAGACAAGTTTGCCCACGACGAGGCAATGATGTTCAAGGCGCGTGCGCGTCGCAACCGCCTCTTTGGTGAATGGCTGGCGGGTGAGCTTGGTCTTTCGGGTGATGAGGTGAAAACCTATGCTGCGTCTGTTGTGAAAGCCGACCTTGAAGAGGATGGTGACGAAGATGTGATCCGCAAGGTGATGAAAGACATTGAAGCCAAGGGTGCGGATATCTCCCGCCACAGGGTTGAGAAGCATCTGGAAGAGATGCTGGCACAGGCTAAAGCACAATTGATGAGTGAAGCCTGATCACTTCACCAGGATGCAAAGAAAAACGGGGCTTCATGGCCCCGTTTTTTGTTCCTAGACTGTGGCCGGTGCGGTCTTGCGTCTGGACCGGCGAGCCATGAAGGCTAGGCCTGGTATAAGCAAGAGGGCACTCATAGGCTCTGGCACACTGGATGGTGGTGTCACGGGTGAACCGCCGCCCT
Source organism: Kordiimonas sp. (assembly GCF_965216265.1). Classification (GTDB taxonomy): domain Bacteria; phylum Pseudomonadota; class Alphaproteobacteria; order Sphingomonadales; family Kordiimonadaceae; genus Kordiimonas. The sequence continues at coordinate 303,392 of NZ_OZ244153.1, read as the reverse complement.
CTGACACGGTGAAGGTGCCAGACCAGCTCCAGTCACTATCGCCACCCTGTGCGTAACCGCCGCCGGGAAGCGCGATTGTGTCACCGTAAGATATCAGGTGAAGCCCAATAAAGTAGGTGCCAGGCGTGATAAAGACGTCAGCGCCTTCACCTGTGGCGAGGGTCATCTGAAGGTTGGGAGCGACCTGTCCTTGGTGGAAGGTATATTGCTTCAACCATTCGTCGTAGTTGTATTGCTCATTCTTTTTCAGGATGAACCATTCAATGCCAAACTTGTTGGTGCTTGGCAGGTTGCAAATGGAATAGCCTGCGAAGGTTGAGCCACAGGCGTTCAGGGTGATGTTTTCACCGAGTACGATGGGTGAATAGGTTCCGGCGTCCGCTATGGCGTCGCCGTTCGGATAGGTTGCTTGCGCTGCGTTTGAGACAAACAATGCGGCAAGCATACTGATTGCAGGCATTACACGGGAAATCTTTAGGGCCACGATAATTATCCTTTAAGTGACCAATGACGCTAGACGGCAACTGTTGCTTGGCGTTTCCGACGGCGCTCACGGCGTGCCATCAGAATGATGCCGGGCAGCAGCAGGAATGCAGCAGCAGGTTCGGGGACAGAAGCTGCTTCAGTAATAGCAAAACTGCTCGACCAATCGAAACTATAGTTTGTGGAACCATCATAGGCGAGGTCGCTATCGTTGCCGGTGGCGCCCCAGCTGCCAGATGGCAGTGCGACATAGGTGTCACTGTTCACATAGGCATAAAGGCCAATGTAATACGTACCAACTTCACTAAAAAATGTACCGGCGCCGGTGCTTACATCCACGGACAATCCATCTTCAGCAGAATTGCCGGAATAGGTTCCCAGGTATGTCCATTGGTTACCGGTCCAGGCTTTCCATGTCAGTGTAAACTGTGTGAGGTTGCTGAGATCACAGAGCGAATAACTTTGTGAGTTACCGTCGGCACGATGAAACGTAGAGCCGCAAGCGTCCAGCGTGATGTCCTCGCCCAAGGAGATTGGGCCGTAGGTTCCTGCGTCAGCCATAACATCAAAATAGTTATAGTTATAGGTGGCTTGCGCGCCAGAGCTGGCACAGACTGCACCTGCGGTCATGCACAAACCTGCTAAAGCTTTTTTCATCATACCAGTCATACCAATGCATCTCCTGCACGTCTTAATCTCAGTAGCACGTCTGCTTTTAACAAATAGCTAACGGCTCTGCCTCGGGGGATCCGAAATACTGCCCCGCGTAACAATGCCACAATCCGATAACAAGCAACATTGCACATATTTCAAATAAACGGAATATTCACGTAAAATTTTAGTAAAATCCATACTTTGTGTACAACAACCCTTAACATTTGTCGAGGAATTGGGCAATCTGATTAATAATGTGCCTGAATATGACAATCATATAATCGCTAGAGCGGAATGAGTTGGTGGTATAGAGGGTTAATGCTGAACATGAGTAAATTTCGTGTTAGCATAAATTTTACAGGCAAGCTCTGAGCTTACGACGTCGGCTTTTTGTGGGGGGACTATGACTAAATTTTCGCAAACTTTTGTTCTGGCAGGGTGCGTTTTGGTATCCGCATGCGGGAGCAACCCGGAGGAAGAAGAAAAGCAGAAAGTTGATTATGCAAGCTTTGATGATGCTGCGGTTGAGAAGATGGTCACTGAAGGTGAGTATCAACAGGCTCTGGACATTATCAAGGGGCAGGTCGAACTGGAAGTCGCGGACAGTAAGGACTTTCTTTTAGAGAGCGAAATATATCTTACATTGCTGGACGGTGTTGCCGCCGAGGTCTCAGTCGAGAAAGCCCGCGAAGCCGGAGCAACGGACGAGGAGGTAAATCTCAAGCTTGCGCGCGCCTATCTGCTTCAGGGGAAAGCTGCTGAAGCAAAAGAAAAGCTTGATGATGCAGAGTTTGAGGGAGACGAACGCTATCAGGCTATGTTGCTGCGCGGTGACGTGGCGCAGGAAGAAAGAGACTTTGAGGGCGCCCAGAGCTATTTCCGTAAGGCGATCGAAGAAAATCCTGAAGACTTTCGTGGGCATCTTGGGTTGGGCCTGCTTGCGCTGAACCAAGGGCAGCTTGCAGAAGCCGAGGCACACGCGGCAGATGCTGCGGCACTCGTGGAAGATGATCCTATTATACGCTACGTGCGTGGCTCGGTTGCCAGGTATCAGGGTCGTACAGAGGATGCCAAAGCGCATCTTCAAAAGGCGGTTGAGCTTCATAATGCTAATCTGCTTGCCTATTTTGAACTTATAAGCCTTTTCATAGAGGCTGGGGATACAGAGCAGGCGCAGAAACAGCTGGATGCTGTTTACGCACTGACACCCAACAGTCCTATGGCTCAATATTACAGCGCCTTGATGCTGGCAATTGAGGGCAAACCGCAGGAGGCAGAGTATCTGCTTCTGCGTACGGGTGACTTCACCCGTGCTTTCCCACCTGCAGCACGTGTCTATGGTCATGTGGCTTTTGCGCTTGGAAAATATTCAACTGCCCAGCCGTATCTTGAACGCTTTTTAGACCGTGTGCCCTCTGACAGGGTCACGCGGCTTGCACTGGCGGAATGCTTGACTAGGCGGGGGCAAGCCAAGAAGGCACTGAAGTATCTTGAGCCACTTCTTCCTGATAACTCGGAAGATCTGGAGGCCTTACTTCAAGCGGCCGCAGCGCATGGCTCAATGGGACAAGTTGCGGATGCGCGCAAATATATTGAGCAAGCTAACACCGTTGCTCGCTCCGGCGATGAGAGAGATGAGGAGCTGATCGCGCTTATAGGGCAGCGTCTGGCGTTGACACAATTCATAAGTGGGGACAATGAGGGTGCTATCAAGCAACTTCGCTCGCTCTACGCTGATGAAGGCGCTGATGTTGAGAGCTTGTCGCTTATGGCCAACATCCAGATGGAGAGCGGCGACTTGACCGGTGCGGAAGAAACTGCAAACAGGATTCTGGAGCTTGAGCCAGAAAGCGCTGTTGGCCTGAATTTCCTTGGAGCATTGCGTTTCAGGGAACGGAATACTGATGCAGCGATTGAGCGGTACACCGCAGCGTTGAACAGTAATCCGGATTATCAATCAGCACTGAAGAACAGGGCACTTGCCTATCTGGCGACCCAGCAATTTGAGAAAGCTAAAGCCGACCTTATGAAGCTGGCTGATGCTGGCGTGGAAGACGCGCAGGTGCATGCAATGCTGGGGCGGGTTTATCTCGAGCTAGGTAACGGGCGTGACGCCGCAAACTCCCTGAAGCGTGCCGAAGCGATCATCCCTGAGTCTGCGATCATTGCGACGGACCTGGCAGAGGCGATGGCCTTGTCTGGTTTCCGGTCCTCCGCGATTACGCAGGCGAATAAAGCCAAAAAGTTAGCAGTTC